>JASGCT010000085.1 GCA_030053915.1 Alphaproteobacteria bacterium | reverse complement strand
ATTTCGTCCACGTCTGGTTTTTCCATTTTTCCAATAAATTGACGTGCATAGATACTAAAACTTTCCATATACCTGCGCTGCCCTTCGTTAAAAATGGTATTAAAAGCTAAAGATGATTTTCCACTGCCACTTAATCCAGTAATTACGGTCAATTTATTTTTGGGAATGCTAACGTCAATATTTTTTAAATTATGTTCTCTTGCGCCTTTTACGATTATAAAATCATGATTAGTTTGTTTTTTTGACACCAACTAACAATTAAAAATTAAGATTCTGTTTTACCAAGTGGTTTATTTTTTGCAAAATCTACCAAAACGGGTGCGGCTACAAAAATAGATGAATAGGTACCAGTAAATACGCCTATCAACATAGCAAAGGCAAATCCTTTGGTTACTTCACCACCAAAGATAAATAAAATCAAAATAGTTAAGAACACAGTTAAAGAGGTCATAATTGTGCGGCTTAAGGTTTCGTTAATGGCTTGGTTTATAATAAAAGCATTGGTTTTACCTTTTAAAATTTTACTGTCTTCGCGAATTCTATCATAAACAATAACGGTATCGTTCATCGAGAATCCAATTACTGTTAGAATGGCAGCAATAAAATGTTGGTCTATTTCTAAAGGGAAGTTAACAATTTTTCTAAAGAAACTAAACACTATTAAAGTTACAAAAACGTCGTGTAATAATGAAAAAATAGTTCCCAAAGAATAACGCCAATCTCTAAATCTAATAAAAATATAAAAGCATATAACTATAAGTGCAATTATTGTGGCTTTTTGAGCGCCGCTTTTTAAATCTTCTGAAATACTGGCAGTAACTTTTTGCGAACTTTGAATATAATTGGTATTAAAATCGGCAAAACTTGTGTTTTCAGGTAAATATTTTAGTACTGCATTATATAATACATTTTCAACTACAGAGTCGGCATTAGTAGTTGTGTTCGATATCATAAAAGCTGTTGTGATGTTTAACTGATTTTTTGTATCTACTGTTTTTATTATTGGTGCATCTTCAAAAACTACTTTCAATTCGTCTCTAAGCACCTCTTGGTCGATTGTTTTAGGGAATTTAATGGTATAACTTCTACCACCCGAAAATTCAACCCCTTCATCAAAGCCATTAAAGAAACTAGCAACACCTAATACTAAAACGATGGCTGAAATGAAATAGGCATATTTTCGGTATTCGATAAATTTAAATTTTTTATGTTGAAATACTGTTTTAGATAATTTGGTAAAATATTCAAAATGTCGGTTTTTATTAGTATAGATATCTGTTATTAGGCGCGATACAAGTATGCCACAGAAAAGTGATAAAATGATACCAATAATTTGGGTTGTGGCAAATCCTAAAACAGGTCCTAAACCAAAATAAGCTAAAATAAATGCAGTTAAAAGTGTGGTAACGTGTGCATCTAATACGGGCGATAACGAGCGTTTATAGCCATCGTTTATAGCCAAAGCATAGCTTTTACCTCGTATAAGCTCTTCTTTGATTCTTTCAAATATAATTACATTGGTATCTACCGCCATACCAATAGTTAAAACTAAACCAGCAATACCGGGTGCAGTAAGGGTAAATCCTAATGAGCTTAAAATACCGATAGTAAATAATAAATTTAATATGAGAGCAATATTTGCCACCCAGCCGCCCGTATTAAAGTAAAGTAGCATTAAGACAAAAATGACTACAAAAGAAATAATAAACGACAATGCGCCGCCTTTGATAGCTGCTTTACCGAGAGTAGGACCAACTTGTTGTTCTTGAACAATTTTAGCAGGAGCTGGAAGTTTTCCACTTTGTAAAATCTGGGCTAAATCTTGGGCTTCTTTAACAGTAAAATTACCAGTAATTTGCGAGTTTCCGGTAGTAATTGGTTCGTTTACGGTGGGTGCTGAATACACAATATTATCTAAGACTATGGCAATAGGTTTTTCGCGATTGGCAGTTGTTAAGCGCGCCCAGATAGTAGTACCTGTATTATCCATGTTCATTTTGATAGCAATTTTTCCCCTTTCATCGTAATCTTGGGCTGAGTTGGCTACGTGGTCGCCTTCTAAAGGCGCTTGCCCATTATCTAAAACCTTAATGGCATATAAAGACGTAAATAATGTTTTATTTTTGTCGCTTCCTTCTTGAAGTTTACCGTAACAAAATCTTAAATTATTAGGGAATTTGTTTTTGACAAAAGAATAATTTAAATATTGATTTAATATTGCTGTATCACGGGCTAAAACATAACCAATTTCTGAAGGGAAAATAGTTTTTTTAGTTTTAGGATTTGTATAAGGTTGGGCAACATTTAAAATTTTGAAAATGGGATTAGCATTTAATTTATTTTTAGTAGAATCAGCAATGCCAGCTGTATCAATAACGTTTAACGTATCTAACCCAATACCGTTTAAATAGGCTTGAACTGTTTTGTCAGCGGCAACTAAATCGTTTTGTATATCCACATTTTCAAGGGTGTACATTTCAAAAAACTGGAGATTGGCGGTAGATTGCAAATAATTTCTTACGCGTTCTTTATCAGTAATGCCGGCGAGTTCAATATTGATACGCCCTTTTAATGGATCTGGATTAATGGTTGGCGAGGCTAATCCAAAGCGATCAATACGAGTTTGAAGAATTTGGTAGGTATTTTTAAAAGCATCTGCCGACTTTTTATTAAGGTAATTTAAGACATCAGTATTAGAACTTGAATTTGTAATTTCGTTATTGCTTTTATATGCAAAGAAAGACGCCAAGTTACTATTTGGGTTTGCTTGGGTATAATTTGAATAAAATAAATCAATCAAATTAGTGTTTGTAACGGCTTTTTGTTGAACAGCTTTGTTTAAAGCATCGTTAAAGGCTTTATCTTTAGTATAGTTGGCAAGCGCTTTAATAAGACCATCCAAACCGACTTCCATAGTAACACTCATACCACCTTGAAGATCTAAGCCCAATAAAATTTCTTTCTCTTTAGCTTCTTTATAGGTTACAAGACCAAAAGCAATTTTTGAACCTTTTAAACTATCTATTAATCTGGCATAGTAATTAGACTTTAAATTATCCAAGCTATCTTGATAATCCTCTTGTAAAAGTTTGTTATTGGGATATTTTTTTTCCGGTGAGGGAAATTTTTTAATCCAGCTATTGGCTTTTTTTTCGATAGACGATTCAAAGTTTTTAACAAAGAATGTAAATGATAATTGATAGACACAGATAAGTATAAGTGCTATAGCGAAGAAACGAACAAATCCTTTTAGTTGCATAAGATAATTAAAAATTTAGGTCGCAAAATTAATAAATATTTCTAATATATTAAAATTTATTTTAAAATAAATAAAATATTTATGGGAAAATACCTAATTCGCCATACATTGTGGCTACTTTATTGATTGCACTTATAAACGAAGCGGTTCTCATATCGGGAATTTCGGGATTTTTTAACCAGATGTCTAAAATTTCATGTGTGGCTGTGATCATAGTTTCTTCTAAGCCGCTATGCACTAAATCAATTTCGTCTGGTCCTTTAGATATAATGCGTCTTTCTTTTTCTCCAAGTGGTTTACCAGAAATTTTTTCAAATTCAGCGATAATTGTATTATTAATATTTTCGGTAAATTTTTTTTCGAGTCGGCCGTGTCTTACGTGGCTTAAATTTTTTACCCATTCAAAGTACGAAACGGTTACGCCACCGGCATTTAAATACATATCAGGCACTACCAGTTTTCCTTTTTTCAATAAGATTTCATCGGCTTCTGGGGTTAGAGGACCGTTAGCGGCTTCCCCAATGATGGAGGCTTTAATATTATGGGCATTGTGAGCATTGATAACGTTTTCTAAAGCGGCTGGAATTAAGATATCGCAAGGTAGTTCTAAGGCTAAACTTGAGTTTTCGATATTCGTTGCACCAGGGAAGTTCAAAATAGAGCCTGTTTTTTTTCGGAATTGAAACACCTCTTCTTCGTTGAGGCCTTTTGGGTTATAAATAGCCCCTTCAAATTCAGCCAAAGCCACGATGATGGCGCCATTTTCACGAAAATATTTTGCAGAATGGTAGCCTACATTTCCCATACCTTGTACGATGACTGTTTTGCCTTCAACGCCCAAACTTAAACCAAGTTTATCCATCAAATGTTTGTTTTTGCACACTTCTCTAATTCCATAAAATACGCCTAAACCAGTGGCTTCTTTACGCCCTCTTACCCCACCTAATGAAAGTGGTTTTCCGGTTACGCAACCCGCATTATCCACTTCACCTGGTTTTAAGGATTGGTAAGTATCTACAATCCAACCCATTTCACGTTCTCCAGAGCCGTAATCGGGAGCAGGAACATCAATTCCTGGTCCTATAAAGTTTTTTTTAACAAGTTCCGAGGTATAACGTCTGGTGATTTTTTCAAGTTCATACGCCGAATAATCACGCGGGTTTACTTTAATACCTCCCTTACCACCGCCAAAAGGTACGTTGACGATAGCACATTTAAAAGTCATGAGTGCGGCTAAAGCCATCACTTCGTCTTGGTTTACATTTTCGCTAAAACGAATACCACCTTTACAAGGTTCTTTGTGATGTGAATGTTGAACACGATAGGCTTCAATAACTTCGATATCGCCATTATCTCGGCGGATAGGAAATTTCATGCTAAAAACACTATTACAAACGATTATTTGTTCTAAAATGCCTTTATCGAATTTTGTAAAAGCAGCTGCTTTTTCAAAGCTTTTTTTAACGCTGCCATAAAAACTGTAATTTTGATCCATAGATTATTTTTTTAGGTTATTAATTTTTTTTTCCAAATAGATTAAATAGGCGAAAAAGCAAGCCCAAATGATTACTAAAACAGCAATAACAACACCTATTTTTTGTCCTTTTTCCAGCAAAGAAGACACAGAGATTAAATTGTTATGAAAACGAAAGATTGTTAGTATATTAATAGGCATATTTTAATTTTAAAAATGAATAGTGAAGTTTAGACACCCAGAGTCCTAAAAGCGTAAATCCGGCGATAGCTGGATAAAAAACAAGGCGTAAATTTGCGTCTAAATCCTTAGGATTTAAACCAGGGTTACCATCTTCTCCTAAACCGCCAGGATGGAGTGATTCTTGCAAGCGTGGTAAAATCCAGATCGTTGGAAACAACATACAAAAGGCAAAAATATTATAAATTGCAGATAAGCGATGTATTTTAGAAGATTTTTTTAAATTTTGACGAATAATAAAATATGCTAAGTACATCAGCAATGCAATTGCGGCGCCATTTTGCTTTGGGTCGCCACTCCAAGCGCTTCCCCATTGAAATTTAGCCCACACGGCACCTGTAATAATACCAATAAGCCCCATCCATAGCCCTACAGAGGCTAAAGAGGCCGAATAATGGCTGGCATCCATATTATTAGTTTTTAAAAAAATTACCGCATAATACACTGATAATGTAAACAAAATCATCATACCAAACCACATAGGAACGTGATAGAATAAATTTCGTGCAGTTTCAGCAAGCCTTCCGTCCATAGCAGGTACTGGTACTAAAAACCCTGCTATGATACTATAAAATATAAGAATTATAGTTAAATATTTCCACCATTTTATTACCATGTGTTTGATTTGTAAAGGTAAAATTAGTAAAAAAAAATCAAATATTTTAGTATTTATATAAAAATATTTTTTTATCTTTGTCCCAATGAAAATTTTAAACAATAATCCCAAACCATTTTATAACAAAATATCGAGTTTTCAACAAGTTTTGCAAGCTTGGTTATTGAAAAATCCAAAAATTAATCAAGAATTTCTAAATGAAAATGCTAAGCAACATTTAACCATGATTTTAGGTGAAAAAACAATGTATTATATTAAACAAGTTGCATTTCATCACAAAAAGCTCCATATTAATACAGAATTTAGTGTTATTAAAAATGAGATTTATAATAATAAAGCGTCTATAATTGAAACTTACAATCAATTAGATATCAAAGATTTAGAAAAAATTACAGATATTTGTTTTTCCAAAGGATAGATCGTAATAAATCGTGAATGGTAACCACGCCATAAAATACTCTTGATTTATATACTATTAAGTAATTAACTTTATTTGCTTCTAAAATTTCAATACAATTTGTTATCTCGGTTCCAAAATCAACAATCGGATAATCAATACTCATGATTTCCTTTACTTTAGTTTGCTCAGATTTTTTACCTTCTAATTTAATTTTACGAACATAATCTTTTTCGGTAATTAACCCTAAAAAATTGTCATTTTCATCAAATACAATCAAATAACTTAAATTTTCGGCTTTCATTAAAATTAAAGCGTCTAATACAGTTGCATTATTTAATATCTTATTAAAATGTGGTCCTTTACTATCAAATATCTCTTGAATTGTTTTCATAGTGCAAAGTTACGATTTTTTTTCATAAAAAATTATTTTTGCAAAATTATTTTTGCAAAAGTTTCCAACGTCGGGTCCATTTTTAATATTGGTGGCATAAATGGCTTCAGTCTTACGTCTATTAACATACTACCCTTACACCCCCATTGTTTATTCTTATAAAAAGCATTGACACCATAAATATCATGCGATGGGTTCGATCTCGTAAAAACAATCCATAAAAAATCATTAAAATGGTTAAAAGAATCTATATTTTCGGTTAAAATGCATAATGGGTAGGGCGATTTTGGGCTATTAAAATCATTATATTCACCCAATTTATTTGTTAAGAGTAAAATATCGGTTTCTGCCAATTCATAGCTTTTAAACGTGTCAATTTCAAAAATTAAAATACCTGGCGCTAAAAGTTTTGCTTTCTTTATTTCTTGAATGGATTTTATTTCGGTAGGTAACCGGTTACTTAAAGCCCTATGTTTAATTACAGAAGCGCACAGCATTAATTTACTACCTTGATTTAAATGACCGCCTGAATAATCTAAGGTGTCTATTGAGGTATTAGAAATAAAATGTAAGTTATTTTCAAAATCAAGATGTTCTAATAAATATCTAAAAAAGTTAAAATAATTATTTTCAATATGTTGTACAGACTCGTTTTCGGGTATAAGGGCTAAGTATTTGGTAAGGCTAAGCTGTCCAGTACCCAATATTTTAAAACCAATGGTTAAGCTTTCGGCAGGCTTTTTTGTATTTAAAAATGGCGTATAGCGTTCTTTGGTTATGGCTAAGGCTAAAGGATGCACACCAGCTTCATCAACTGCTCTTAATTCTTTTAATCCAGGTAGTTCAAATTGTAGTGCTTTGCCAGTCATTTTATGTATTAAATTTCCAAAAGCGGTATCTTCTTGTGGTGGTCTGCCTACAACAGTGAAGGGCAAAATAGCATCTTTTTTAGCTAAAACATGGTCCACTTTTAAATACGGAAACGGATGGGTTAGACTATAGTATCCTAAATGATCGCCAAAAGGACCTTCAGGTTTATTATCATCAGCAATAGTTCCTAAGATAACAAAATCAGCGTCTAAACTTACTAAGTAGTCGTTCCAATAACAATATCGAAAGCGTTTTTGGGCTAAAACACCCGCCATAAAAACTTCGGGGACGTCTTCTGGTAAAGGTAAAATAGCGGCTAAAGTATGCGCTGGTGGTCCACCTACAAAAATAGACACTTTCAAAGGTTTATTACATTTTTTAGCAATGGTATGATGTACCCCAAGACCACGATGAATTTGATAGTGTAACCCAACTTCTTGGTTGGTAAGATAGTTATTTCCATTGAGTTGAATCCTATACATTCCTAAATTACTATGTTGAATACCAGGTTTTAATACGTTTTCGGAATAAACCTGTGGCAGGGTTAAAAAGGCACCACCATCCATTGGCCAATGTTTTATAAGCGGCAGGTCTTGAATTTTTATTTTTTGAAAATCACGGATACTATTAGAAGATTCTAATTTGGGTTTGGCATGATAAAAACCAGATATTAAATCTTTAAAATGAAGTTTAAAATATTTAAAAAAATCTTGAGGATTTTGTTTAAAATCAATCAAGGTTTTAATTCGGTGCATAATATCACCGAATAATATTTCTTGCCGCACTTCGGAGCTATACAGATTAGAAAGGGCTTTATATTGCGTGCCTTTGATATTCTCAAAAAGAAGTGCTGGACCTTTTTGATAAAAATTTTCTAAATGTATGGCAGCCATTTGAACGTTGGGGTCAACTTCGTGTTTAATTCTTTTAAGTTCGCCTTTTAATTCTAAGGTTTTAATGACGGCGTTTAAATTTTCAAAATACATTTATTTTTTTTGCAAATATCGTATTTATTTTTAGTTTTATAATAGTTTTAGGGCGTTTTTCTGATAAATGTATTAAAAAGCTTATACTAATGATACTTTTTAATAGTTTTTAACTTAAAATTGCAAAAAATATTATATTTAATAATTTTAAAATATTAATAA
>JASGCT010000016.1:26977-41370 GCA_030053915.1 Alphaproteobacteria bacterium | reverse complement strand
AATTTTCTAAAGTATATTTACGTAAAAATGTTGTTTCTAAAATAAAACATTATTTTAAAAGAGGAGATTTTTTAAGATCTAGTTAATAATTTTAGAATAATTTACTGTACATTTGCACTTTAAAAAACAATAATAATGAGCAGATTTAAATTTTTAAATAAATTAATAAATTATTTTATACAAGGCATTTTTGTAATAGCTCCAGTTGGTATAACCATTTGGATTGTTGTTACCATATTTAATTTAGCAGATAATTTTTTGCCCAATATCATTTCAGAAATATTTCCGCATGCTTTCCAAAAAACAAATGAAGGGAAAATAAAATTTATACCGGGCATCGGACTGATTGTTACTTTGATGATTATTATATTATTTGGATGGTTTTCATCTTTATTTATTGTAGAGCGACTCTTAGGGAGTATAGATAAAATGTTGGATTCAACACCAGGAATTAAATTAGTGTATTCCACAATTAAAGATATTTTTTCGGCATTTAAAGGGGATAAAAATAAATTAAATAAACCCGTTTTAGTATCTATAGAAAACCCTGAAATATGGCGCATCGGTTTTATTACCCAAGCCTCCTGCGATCAATTAGGCTTACAAGATTATGTAACCGTTTATGTTCCACATTCCTATGCAATTTCAGGAATTACTTATATAGTTCCTAAACATAAGTTAAAACCTTTGCCTAACAATATTTCGTCTTCTGAAGCCATGAAATTCGTGGTTTCGGGTGGTATGACGGAAGTAGATTAAATAAAAAAAATGAAAGCTGTTATACAACGTGTAACCCAAGCCTCTGTTCATATTAATAACACCGTGTACTCTGAAATTGATGCAGGCTTTTTAATTTTGCTTGGCATCGAACAAAACGACACCAATCAAGACCTCGATCTTTTAATTAAAAAAATTAGTACTTTACGAATTTTTAATGATGACAATGGACGCATGAATTTAGATCTACATCAAATACAAGGCAACATACTGATTGTGTCTCAATTTACGCTTTGTGCCAATTTAAGTCAGGGTAACCGCCCTTCGTTTGTCCACGCCGCTAAGCCCGAGATAGCCCGAGAATTTTATACTAATTTTATTGAAAAAATGGAAATATTATTTACACATAAAGTTAAAAGCGGGTGCTTTGGAGCCGATATGAAGGTGCACCTCGTTAACGATGGACCTGTAACCATAATTATAGACACAAAAACCTTGTTATGAAAATAAGTGATGCGCAAATTTTAGTTGATAATTGGATTAAACAATATGGGGTTCGTTATTTTAACGAACTCACCAATCTTGGTATTTTAATGGAAGAAGTAGGCGAATTTAGTAAAATTTTAGTCCGTTTATATGGCGAACAATCTGTTAAACCTTCCGAAAACATTAACAAAGCCATGTTAAACGATGAACTTGCAGATATTTTATGGGTAGTACTTTGTTTAGCCAATCAATTAAATATCAACTTAGAAGAAGCTCTTGAGATGAATATCAAAAAGAAAACAGGTAGAGACCATACAAGACATCTTGACAACCAAAAACTTAAATAACAATTAGGTTTTAATAAGGCGGGTTGTTTTTAAAAAATTTATACCAGTTTGATGAATGTTGACTCTGTAATTATTTATTTTTAAACCATTTATTATCAAATATTTATAAAATTTAAAAGAGGTTTTACAATCGTATTTTTTTTAAATTAAGTTACGGTTAATTGTTTAAAATAGTGTATCTTTGCTTTTCTTAATTTTAAATAAAAACTATTTATATGTCAAACCCAATGACTGGTTCACAAATTGTTTTAGATTGTCTTGTACAAGAAGGTGTAGAAACGATATTTGGGTATCCTGGTGGTGCCATCATGCCTATTTACGATGCTTTGTACGACTATACCAAACAATTAAAGCATATTTTAACGCGACACGAGCAAGGTGCGATACACATGGCACAAGGTTTTGCAAGGGCTTCGGGTAAAACGGGGGTTGTATTTGCAACAAGTGGTCCGGGTGCTACTAATTTAGTTACAGGTTTAGCCGATGCACAAATTGATAGTACACCATTAGTTTGTATAACGGGTCAGGTATTTGCACATCTTTTAGGTTCGGATGCCTTTCAGGAAACCGATATTATTAATATAACCTCGCCTATTACTAAATGGAACTATCAAATTACCGATGCCAAAGAAATTCAAGAAACTATTGCCAAAGCCTTTTATATCGCTTCAAGCGGTCGTAAAGGACCTGTTTTAATTGATATAACCAAGAATGCCCAGATTCAACTTATTGATAAAAATCCTTACACAAAAGTAGATTTTATAAGAAGCTATCGTCCCAAACCAGTGGTTCGTCATGAGATTGTTAAAAAAGCTGCCGCACTCATCAATGCATCTAAGAAGCCGTTTATTATTTGGGGTCAAGGCGTTATCTTAGGTAATGCTGAACATGCTTTTAGAAATTTTGTAGAAAAATCTGGTATTCCAGCCGCCTCTACTGTTTTAGGCTTAGGTGCTTTGCCTACCAATCATCCACAATATGTTGGCATGCTGGGGATGCACGGTAACTATGCCCCTAATGTTTTAACCAACGACTGCGATACTTTGATTGCTATAGGCATGCGTTTTGATGATCGGGTTACTGGACGATTAGATAAATATGCCAAGCAAGCTAAAATTATTCATTTAGATATCGACCCCGCTGAAATTAATAAAAACGTGGCTACAACCATTGCTGTTTGGGGTGATTGTAACGAAACATTACCGTTGTTAACAGCAGAAATTTCTGAAAAAAAATACCCCGAATGGCTGGCAAAATTTGAAGAACTTTTTCAAGAAGAAAAAAAAATAGTGATTGATAAAGAGATGAAACCAGAATCGGAGCATCTTACTATGGCCGAAGTGATTTTTGAAATAAATAAAGCAACCTCAGGCAAAGCCATTTTAGTTACAGATGTTGGTCAGCATCAAATGGTTACATGTAGGTACGGTTCTTTTTTAAACACGCGTAGTAATATCACATCGGGTGGGTTAGGCACCATGGGATTTGGTTTACCTGCCGCTATTGGTGCAAAATTTGGCGCCCCCAACACCACAGTTATAGGCATTATTGGCGATGGTGGTTTTCAAATGACCCTTCAAGAGCTCGCCGTTATTATGCAGGAAAAATTAGACGTTAAAATTATTATCTTAAATAATTCGTTTTTAGGTATGGTGCGGCAATGGCAAGAGTTATTTAACGACAAACGTTATTCCGAAGTTGAAATATTAAGTCCCAATTATATTACTTTAGCAGCTGCTTACAATATCCCAGCTCAAAAAATATCTAAAAGAGAGGATTTAAAAATAGGTTTAGAACGTTTATTTCAATCTACCAAGGGATTTCTATTAGAAGTTATTGTAGGGAAAGAAAATAACGTATTTCCGATGGTACCGCAAGGCAAAAGCGTAAGCGAAATTAGACTCTTTTAAATTATTAAAATTAAAATTATGGATAAACAAGAATATACCCTTACTATATATACCGAAAATTCGGTGGGCTTATTAAATAGAATTGCTACCATTTTTTCAAAACGAAAAATAAGTATTGATAGCATTAACAGTTCGCCAAGCGAAATTATAAATATTAGTCGCTTTACTTTAGTGATTCACGAACACGAAGAAGTTGTTAAAAAATTGGTTAAACAAATTGAAAAGCAAGTAGAGGTGTTAAGTGCTTTTTATAACAATAACGAAGATATTGTGTGGCAAGAATTGGCATTATATAAAGTGCCTACCGACCAAATTATTGAAAAGGTTAAAGTAGAAAGGCTTTTGAGAGAGTTTGGGGCAAGAGCCGTAGCCATTCGCAAAGATTTTACGGTATTTGAAACAACAGGGCATCGCGATGAAACCCAAAAGCTCATGGATAAACTGACTGAATTTGGCTTAATTGAATTTGTGCGTACGGCACGGATTGCTATTTTAAAGTCGAGTAATAAATTTCATAGTCGGCTAACAGAATTTAGTTTAAAACCAGCTCCGGAATTAGTTGAAAATGAATTTTTGAATCAAGGTAACGAGGTGTTTGATGTTTAAAAATACATAAAAATAATTTTATGAGTGGTCAAAAAGCTCAACAAATTACGATTGTCGATTTTTCATCTGAATATGAAGCGTCATTTAGGAGTTTAAATGAGGCATGGATAACACACTATTTTAAAATGGAAGCCTCTGATTATAAGGCTTTAGACAATCCGCAAGCCTCTATTATAAACAATGGAGGGCACATTTTTGTGGCTTTATTACATAACGAAGCTGTGGGTGTTTGTGCTTTAATAAAAATGGATCATCCTGATTATGATTATGAATTAGCCAAAATGGCGGTTGCACCCAATTATCGGGGTAAAAAGATTGGTTTATTGCTTGGGCAAGCCATCATTGCTAAAGCCAAAGAAATGGGTGCTAAAAACCTGTATTTAGAAAGTAATACCATTTTAAAACCTGCAATACAATTGTATCAGAAGCTGGGTTTTAAAGCGGTTCTTGGTATATCATCGCCATACGCCCGCTGTAATATCCAAATGGAACTAAAAATACAATAAAAAAATTAGAAAAATACTATTTTTTAGAAAAAATTTATGTAACTTTGCCACATAATTGTTGGTTAAAAAGGCAAATAATAAAAATTTCTACTATTGTAGATATAATATCTCAAAATAAACCCTAATTCATATTTATATATTATTTGTTCTTTTGACCAAAATTATTACTTGATATAACAATTCGTATTATTGAGATTTCAGTTTGGATTGATTTAAAATATCTTTGCTCAAATTAGTTTTATTTTAAAGTTTTCTAAATTTAGTTTCCAAACATTTTTAAAATAAAATTTTTGTTGTATTATTTTTATGTCTGAACTATGAAAACAGGGAAGTAGGGTTAATAGGATTTTTTAATTTTAACTATGATATAATATTTGGTATCTGAACTATAAAAACAGGGAACTTATGAAAACTGATAGGTTGTAGCACCTATCCTAACCAGGAGGGGTGTCCGAAGGACGGGGTGGTAGGTAATAATTCATATTTTAATCATGCAATATTGATTTATAAATTTAAACTTTATAAATTATTTTAACTCACAAAATTTATAGAAACTTTTTATTTTTTAAAATAAAATTGTTTATTTCTAAAATTTGTTATACCTTTGCAATTATTTTAATAATATCTAAAATATGAAATATGAAAAAATCATCAAATTTCAGCGAATTTACAAATTTATATTCACTTAGTAAAACCTTAAGGTTTGAATTAGTGCCAGAGCGCGAAACGCTTCAACATATTGAAGCAAAAGGACTTTTAAACCAAGACGAAGAAAGGGCGGAAGAGTATAAGAAAATAAAAAAAATCATTGATGATTATCATAAAATTTTTATTCAAGAATCTTTACAAAATGTCCATTTAAAGAATTTACAAAACTATGAAGAACAATATAATATATCTAATAAAACAGATCAACAAAAAAAAGATTTTAAAGCTATTCAACAAAAATTACGCAAAGAAATTGTAGAAAAGTTTAAAGAAAATTCCAATTATAAAAACCTTTTTGCCAAAGAACTTATTAAAGAAACCTTATTAAATTTTGTCCAAGCCAACGATACCAAACTATTATTAGAACGTTTTAAAACGTTTACCACCTATTTTACAGGATTTCACGAAAATAGAAAAAATATGTATTCGGATAAAGATCTATCTACAGCAATTGCCTTTAGATTGATTCACCAAAACCTACCTAAATTTATTGATAATAAAAAAAGTTTTGAAAAAATTAAAAATTCTACTATACAACTAAATTTTTCAAATATTTTAAATGATTTTGAACCTATCACAAAAATAAATCAACTTGAAGACGTATTTGAACTCAATAACTTTAACGAAAACCTTACTCAGCAAGGCATTGAAACGTATAATCAACTTATTGGAGGTTTTACGAGTGCTGATAAAAAGCAAAAAATTAAAGGATTAAATGAATATATTAATTTGTATAACCAAAATGTGAAAGATAAAAAAGATCGGTTACCCAAATTAAAAATTTTATTTAAACAAATTTTAAGCGAAAAAAATACTATTTCTTGGCTTCCAGAAAAGTTTAAACATGACCAAGAACTCTTAGAAAGTATTGAAAATTTTTATCAAGATTTAAATCAAGCTGTTTTAAATATTAAACATGATAAATTTATAACCTTGCCCGAACTTTTTCAACAACTCAAAAATTTTGAGCTAAATAAAATTTATATAAAAAATGATGTCGGACTTACAAATATTGCTAAAAATATGTTTGGAGATTGGTCGGTTTTTGAAAATGCAATACAAAAAAAATATGAAATAGATAATCCTTATACTTCAAAAGAACCCACTAAAAAATGGTTAGAAAACAAAGAAAAATCGTATAAAAGTCCAGATAGTTTTTCCATTCAATATTTAAATGATTGTTTAACCTGTTTAGAAAACACTGACAAAATAAATTATCATCAAAATATAGCAGACTATTTTATAAATTTTCAAAAATCAGATAATCAAAAAGATTTAATCGCTATCATTCATGCTAATTATCAAATGGTTATGGATATTTTAAATGCTTATGACAAATCCAATCTTTCAAATGACGAGGTTTCTATTGATAAAATAAAAATATTTTTAGATAGTATTAAAAATTTACAAAGATTCATCAAGCCCTTATTAGGACATGGGAACGAAGCTGAAAAAGACAATGTTTTTTATACAGATTTTGAAAAAAATTTGTTTCAAATAAATCAAATAAACAAACTTTATGATAAAGTTAGAAATTATATTACCAAAAAACCGTATAGTACTGAAAAAATTAAATTAAATTTTGAAAATAGTACCTTGTTAAATGGTTGGGATGTAAACAAAGAATCAGATAATACCTCTGTACTATTTATAAAAGAAAATATCTATTATTTAGGAATTATGAATGTTCAACATAATAAAGTTTTTAAAAAAATACCAGCATCTAAAAGTACTCATTATTATCAAAAAATAAATTATAAATTATTGCCTAAGGCAAGTCAAAATTTACCTAGAATTTTATTTAGTGATAAAAATATTCAATTTTTTAATCCGTCCGAAGATATCCTAAGAATAAGAAACGGCGGCTCTCATACCAAAAATGGGGAAACACAAAAAGGTTTTGAAAAACAAGAATTTAATTTAAACGACTGTCATACTATCATAGATTTTTTTAAAGATTCTTTACAAAAACACGAAGAATGGAAATATTTTAATTTTAGTTTTTCGCCTACTAATTCTTATCACAGTATTGATGAATTTTATAGAGAAGTTGAAAACCAAGGTTATAAAATATCTTATACCAACATTGATGAAAATTATATAAATCAGTTAGTTCAAGAAGGAAAATTATTTCTATTTAAAATTTATAATAAAGACTTTTCTAATTATTCCAAAGGTACGCCCAATATGCATACTTTGTATTGGAAAATGTTGTTTGATGAAACAAATTTAAATGATGTGGTGTATCAACTGAATGGAAATGCGGAAGTTTTTTATAGAAAATTGAGCATTCCTAAGATGATAACCCATAAAGCAAATTCAAAGATTGATAATAAAAATAATTTAAATGCCAAAAAACAGAGTACATTTCATTACGACCTGATTAAAGACAAACGATTTTCTGAAAACAAATTTCAATTTCATGTGCCTATTACCATAAATTTTAAAGCCAATGATAAAGAAAACGTGAATGCCAAAGTTAAAGAATTTATTTTCAACAATGGGGTAGAACATATTATTGGCATTGATAGAGGCGAACGTCATTTATTATATTTAGTTTTAATTGACCTAGAAGGTAATATTGTAAAACAATTTTCTCTTAATGAAATTATGAATGAGTATAATGGACAAAAATATAATACAAATTATCACGATTTGTTAAAAACTAAAGAAATACTTAGAGAGGAAGCCCGAAAAAATTGGAAAAATATTGAAAATATTAAGGAATTAAAAGAGGGTTATCTAAGTCTTGTTATTCATAAAATTTGTCAATTAATGATAGAATATAAGGCAATTGTGGCTTTAGAAGATTTAAATATGGGCTTTATGCGTGGCAGACAAAAAGTAGAAAAACAAGTGTATCAAAAATTTGAAAAAATGTTGATTGACAAATTAAATTATTTTGTAGATAAAAAGAAAACTGTACATGAAGAGGGTGGATTATTAAAGGCTCTACAATTAACAAGCAAGTTTGAAAGTTTTGAAAAATTAGGTAAACAATCTGGTTTTTTATTTTATATACCTGCTTGGAACACCAGCAAAATAGACCCGATGACAGGTTTTGTATCTTTTTTTAATACCCAATATGAAACCATAAAAAATTCTCAAGAATTTTTTAATAAATTTGAAAGCATTTGTTTTAATAGAAATAAAAATTATTTTGAATTTGTGGTAAGTAATTATAAAAATTTTAATCCTAAGGCGGCTGAAACCAAACAAGAGTGGGTTATTTGTACCAATGGTAGCCGTTTAGAAAATTTTAGAAACAAAAATAAAAATAGCGAGTGGGACACGAGAGAAGTAAATTTAACCGCTGATTTAATAAAATTATGTACTGAAAATAATATTAAATTTGAAGACAGTATTTGTCTCAAAGAACAAATATCTCAACAAGATAAAGCTAATTTTTTTAAATCTTTATTCCATTTATTTAAATTAACGGTTCAAATGCGAAATAGTAAATCTGGTACAGATGAAGACTTTATGGTATCACCGATATATCCATTTTTTGATAGT
Organism: Alphaproteobacteria bacterium; assembly: GCA_030053915.1. Lineage (GTDB taxonomy): Bacteria > Bacteroidota > Bacteroidia > Chitinophagales > Chitinophagaceae > JASGCT01. Next base: position 32,574 of record JASGCT010000016.1, on the reverse strand, counting down.
AGAAATGCAAAACCAGAATTACCAGAAAATGCCGATGCGAATGGTGCTTTTAATATTGCCCGCAAAGGTTTAATGCTTATCAATAAAATTAAAGTCGCCGATTTAAGTAGTAAAAAAATAGATTTAGCGATTAGTAATAAAGAATGGCTAAATTTTGCACAAGAAAAATAGGTATGTAATTATATGGAAACAGATCAATCAAACATTACGAATTATCTGGTAACGAAGACAATTCGTATAAGGTTAACGAAAGGTGAAACAGGTTTTAATTTAATCTTCAACAATAAAAAAAATGCATAATTCCTCCCTCCTCATTTATCAAACAGAAGACGGTCGTACTAAAATAGACGTGCGACTACAAGACGAAACCGTTTGGCTTACCCAAAAAGCTTTGGCTGAACTGTTTCAGACAACTATTCCAAATATCAATATGCACTTGAAAAGCATTTTTGAAGAAGGGGAATTAGACGACAATCGAACTATTAAGGATTTCTTAATAGTTCAAAAAGAAGGAAATCGGGAAGTTAGCCGAACCCAAAAATTCTACAATCTCGATGCCATAATCTCGGTGGGTTATCGTGTTAAAAGTCATATAGCAACAAAGTTCCGTCAATGGGCTACGATACATATCCGTGAGTTTATTGTCAAAGGTTTTGTAATGGATGATGAACGACTCAAAAACCCCAACCTGCCCTTTGATTATTTTGAGGAGTTGATGCGGAGAATACAAGATATTCGAACCTCAGAAAAACGGTTTTATCAAAAAATTACAGATATTTATGCCACAAGTGTTGATTATGATCCCACCTTAGAGGATAGTATTCAGTTTTTTAAAACGGTACAAAACAAAATGCATTGGGCTATTACAGGTATGACGGCTGCCGAAATTATTGCCAACCGTGCAAATAGTCAACAGCCTAATATGGGGCTAACCAACTGGCGAGGTATAAAACCCCGCAAAGAGGATGTGGGCATCGCAAAAAATTACCTCCAAGAAAATGAACTTAAAGCATTGAATAATTTGGTGGAACAGTATCTTATTTTTGCCGAAGGACAAGCGATGCGTCGAATTCCAATGTATATGAAGGATTGGATAAATAAACTTCACGGTTTTCTAGAACTGAATGATAGAAATATTTTAGATCATGCAGGTAAAATATCTCACGACATAGCGCTTAATAAAGCTCATTCTGAATATAAGATTTTTCATCAAAATAAAATAAATAATCTTAATGAAAGCACTAAAGAATTGGAAAGCTACATCAACAAACTAAAACCGCCTAAAAATTAATATTACATCAAAAATCGTAAAATTTTAATATATGGAATCCCTTTTACCCATTTCTTTTTTAAACGACTTTATCTTCTGCCCTAAATCTATTTATTATCATCAAATTTATGGTAATTTTGCCAAATCGAATTATCAACAAACCTCACAAATAGCGGGGCTTGCCGCACACGCCCCTATCGATAACAAAACCTATTCTACGCATCTAAATATTTTGCAAAACTACGAAGTGTATTCAGCCACCTATAATCTTGTAGGTAAAATAGACCTCTTCGACATCCAAAAAGGCTTATTAAGCGAACGTAAAAAAGAAATAAAGGTTATTTATGATGGCTATATCTTTCAGTTGTATGCCCAATATCTCTGTTTAACCGACATGGGATACGCTGTACATAAACTGGTTTTGTACGACCTTAGCCATAATAAAACCTATCCTATTCCTTTACCACATCAGGATTTACAAATGTTCAACAAATTTAAAAATTTATTAAAAGATATGCAATCGTTTCAAATTGAAGACCCCCATTTTACCCAAAACCCTGCTAAATGTAACCGTTGTATTTACAATAATTTATGCGATTATTACTCAAATGAACCATGAACCATTAATATTATGCTTTCATTACCAGATTTTAAAAACAAACAAATTATAGTGTGCAACGCCGTTGAAGGACAAAAATTAGCCATTAAAAATGATAATTTGATTCTTAAAAACGACCAAGACGAGGTTGTTTTACAAATAACTTGCCATAAACTATTTACCGTGTGGATTATTGGCGGTTTTAGCATTACCTCGGTTTTAATTGAACGTAGCAAAAAGTTTGGATTTTCTATTTATTTGTTAAGCTATAGCCATCGTTTATTAGCCGTTGTAAATAGTGTGGCTGAGGGCAATTTTTTATTAAGAAAAAAACAATATCAATATCAAAGTATTGAAATTGCTAAGGGCTTGGTTCATAATAAAATAAGTAATCAAATGCGCTTACTAAAAGGTATTCGTAACAAAGAAGAGTCATTAAAAATTCATATGAATAAAATGAGTGGCTATTTAGAAGACCTAAGCCAAGCTACTAATAATCAAACTATTTTAGGATTAGAAGGCACTGCCAGTAGATTATTTTTTAATGAATGGTATCAGCACATGGATTGGAAGGGTAGAAAACCCCGAACCAAAACAGATTATTTAAATACCTTGTTAGATATAGGTTATACATATTTATTTAATTTTATAGAATGTTTTTTGCACCTCTATGGTTTTGATGTGTATATGGGGGTGTATCATAAAGAATTTTATATGCGAAAATCTTTAGTGTGCGATTTGGTTGAACCTTTTAGATGTATTATTGATAAGAAAATGCGGCTGGGCTATAATTTAGGGCAAATTAAAATAGAAGATTTTGAGGAGCGTCAGGGTCAGTATTTTTTAAAATTAGACAGAAATAAATATTATGTAAAAATAATTATTGAAGAAATTTTGCTACATAAAGAAAAAATATTTGTATATTTGCAACAATATTATCGTTGTTTTATGCGTGAGAAAGAACTTAAAGAGTACCCTACATTTGAAATTGAATAGCCATGGTTTTAGTATCTTACGACATTTCGGACGATAAATTGCGGACAAAATTTAGTAAATATTTGGAGCAGTATGGCGGTAGAATTCAATATTCGCTCTTTGAAATATCGAACAGTGAGCGTGTTTTAAACAACATTATTGTTGAAATTAAAGGACGTTTTGAAAAAAAATTTACTCAGAAAGATAGTGTTCTCATTTTTAAATTAAGTGCCACTTGTACAATTTTACGTTTTGGTTATGCCAAAAATGATGAGACAGATTTAATTATTGTTTAAATAAATTTTAAATATTATTTTTGACTAATAACTTGGTCTCAAAAATGGGGGGTACCTAAAACCTCGAATACATTCACAATAGCAACAATAACGCATCTTATCATATTGCTATAAAAAACTTGAAGTGTATTTGCTCAAAAAAAAAAAATTAAATTTTGAATTGAACAATATAAAAAACGTATTTTTGCAAAAATAAATTATGAACATACAAGATCATATTCAATATTGGCTAAAATCTTATCAATATGATTTAGAATCTATTGAAGGTATGATCGCTGTTAAAAAATATATTTATGCTTTATTTTTTGCGCATTTAAGTACTGAAAAATTATTAAAAGCATTATGGATACAAAATAATAATCAATCCTATCCACCTAAAACCCACAATTTACTGGTATTAGTTGAAAAATCAAATTTGCAACTTACACCTGAAGAATTAAAAACTTTATTAGAATTAAATAATTTTAACCTTGAAAGCCGCTATCCAGATTATTTATTTCAAATTGTTAATTCAACCGACCTAACCTATACAACCCATTTAATAAATAAAATTAAAAGTATTCATCTATGTATTCAAAAGCAGATATTATAACTAAACTTACTCATTTTAAAAAATTATTACAAACACAAATTTCAGTAGAAAAAATAATTTTATATGGTTCATACCAAAACGGAAACGCTCATGAAGATTCTGACATCGACATTGCTATTGTTTCAAAAGAATTTAAAGGTTTATCCTATATCGATATTAATAAAATTTCAGACACCTTAATATTAAAAGAATTTAATCAACTCCACACTAAAACCTTTAATTCAATAACTTATTTAAACGACCCTTTTTATATTAATTATGTTTCAAAAGGGCTGGAAATATAATGTTTATTGTCGTCTTTAAAAATAGAAACGACATTTTTTAAGTAAATAACGCAAGTCAATTTACCTACGATGATAAAACGGGTAAAGATCTTATCCCAATCAATGGTACGCCTATAGACTTTACGCTTACCGAACGATGCATCTTAGGCGTCTATAATATCAATGGCACCATAGCCTACACCTCAAAAACTGCATTATTTCCAACCCAAGGCGGTGCAACTATCAACGGACAAATAAATGTTACGTTTACTAAAAAATAAATAGTATCACACATTATAAAAACTATTTTTCATTTTGAAAACAACATTATTGTTGAAATTAAAGGGCGTTTTGAAAATGAAAATTACTCAGAAAGATAGTGTTATCATTTTTAAATTAAGTGCCACTTGTACAATTTTGTGTTTTGGTTATGCTAAAAATGATGAAACAGATTTTATTATTATTTAGATAAATTTTAAATTTTAAATAATTTTAAATATTGTTAAAAATATTTAGTATCTTTGCAAGTGGAATAAATGATATAAAATGTTCTTTGAAATTTTATAAAATATGGTTGTTATTAAAAATGAGTTGCAAACCTCGGTCTTACTTTTTTAAAAAGATATTTTTGTGGTGTATTTTAGACAAAAATATTAAAAAATCGGTTCATTTATGTCATAATTTGTTAAAAAATGTGGCAAAATGACTTAAAAAATGTGGTTTAAATGCTTTATCAGTCTAAAGCACCACAAAAATTTCTACTATTGTAGATTTTACATTAATTAAATTGGATAAAATGGTCTAAAGCACCACAAAAATTTCTACTATTGTAGATGGCTTCGCCGCCCTGCCAAAGCCATTCAGTCTAAAGCACCACAAAAATTTCTACTATTGTAGATAAAAGTGGTGGCTTAGGATTAGAATGTCTAAAGCACCACAAAAATTTCTACTATTGTAGATGACAACTCCGTTTATGTTTATTGTTGGGTCTAAAGCACCACAAAAATTTCTACTATTGTAGATGCTGACAACGCTTCTCTAATTGATGGGGTCTAAAGCACCACAAAAATTTCTACTATTGTAGATACGTCTCTAAACAAGATTAAATTACGTGTCTAAAGCACCACAAAAATTTCTACTATTGTAGATTTAAATAACGCAACAAAGTCAATACTAAGTCTAAAGCACCACAAAAATTTCTACTATTGTAGATAACAAATTAAAGAAAGCGAAAAAAAACAAGGTCTAAAGCACCACAAAAATTTCTACTATTGTAGATATTTACTGCTTCAAGACAAATTTCGGGCGTCTAAAGCACCACAAAAATTTCTACTATTGTAGATTTGCAATATGTTAAAGTTCAAACCCCAGGTCTAAAGCACCACAAAAATTTCTACTATTGTAGATTTGTTGGCGGCACATTTGAATTAATATGTCTAAAGCACCACAAAAATTTCTACTATTGTAGATATAACTGTTTATGGCGTTTTCTCTTTGGTCTAAAGCACCACAAAAATTTCTACTATTGTAGTCCTGCTAAATAATGCGTCCGTGCTTCATAAGTTTTATGTCTTGTTGCTTCGCAACGCTTGGTATTCGCACC
>JASGCT010000016.1:25096-26877 GCA_030053915.1 Alphaproteobacteria bacterium | reverse complement strand
GCAACGCTTGGTATTCGCACCCAATTGCTCGTACGCAATTGCCACAAAAATTTCTTATTAGGTGGGCTTCAGTTTGGTTAGGTATGCAATTTTTTATGTAGGGGTGCTTTAACAGAAAATAAATTTAATGTTACAATAAAAGAAAATACCGACCCTGAATCCGATACCATAAATTTAGAAACCAAAAATAACGAACCCCAAAAAGTTACTTTTTAAAAGATTTTTATGTTTTAAATTATTTTTTCATTTAAACAAAACCATTTTTTAAGTTTATATTGTAAATTTTTTTAACAAATATTTGTTTATGTTAAAATAAGTTCTTAGCTTTGCATCTAAAAATAAGTTTTGGAAGTGTTTTAAAGAACACGAATTTATCAAAAAAATTAGAGAATATGAAAGAATTTCATGGTAATTTTAAATTGCAATTAAAAAAAGAATAATTAAATATATTCTACAATCTAAGAAAGAATAATTATATCTTAATAAAATTATAAATATATGAAATTAGATGATCTAATTAAAGAAAAAGAAAGTGAACATAATGCAATATCAAAATCATTATCTTTTAGCTCTAGTTTAATGTTAAAATCATTTACATTATTTGTTGCTTTAGTAAGCGTAATTCCACTAATGAATAATACAAGTGAATATTTTTTGTTTTTTAAAAAAAATATAAATTATAGTTACTTACTAATATTTTACTTTATTACCCTTATAGGACTTTTTATTTTTATTATTTGTATATTCATTATTCATTATATATCTTTAAAAAAAAAATGTCGCAATTTGAAAAATTCAATTAATATTTTAAAATCACTAAAATAAACTTTATGGAAACAATGTTTTTAATGGCTTATATCTTATTAATAATATTAATTATTTTATTTATAATTAATGTTATTGATTCTTTACAAAATTCATATAAAAATGGATATTATAGTGGATATTATAAGAAATTATTATTAACTGACGCTCAAAAAAAAGAATATATAAAATCATTTGGAATCGATGATTTAGAAATTACATCTAAATAATTTATAAGGTCTAAAATCATAAATAAGGAGGTGGAATTTAGACTGTGTTCATTTATATTATAATTAAAAACTTTATTACAGATTAATTTACAGTTTATCTAGAAATTTATTTTTACTATTTTATGAAAATAAATTAAAATTACTAATATAATCCACGAATTAGAGACCTTATTTTATATTTTTTAGTTATGGATATGATTAAAAAAAACAATACAGACCGAAATTAAAAAAAACGAAAATAAATTTGTTAATGTTAATAATAAAGAATATTTTTGCAATACAAATATAACTTTATTATGAAAAATGAAATAAAATATTTAAACTTTCAACAAGATTTTGAAACTTATAATAATCGTGGTACGGCTAAATATGATTTAAAAGATTATTATGGTGCTATAGCTGATTTTGATAAAGCAATTAAATTAGACCCGAGTAATGCCAATGCTTATTTTAATCGTGGTTTAGCTAAAGCTATATTAAAAGATTATTATGGTGCTATAGCTGATTTTGATAAAGCAATTAAATTAGACCCGAGTAATGCCAATGCTTATAATAATCGTGGTATAGCTAAAGCTAGTTTAGAAGATTATTATGGTGCTATAGCTGATTTTGATAAAGCAATTAAATTAGACCCGAGTAATGCCAATGCTTATAATAATCGTGGTACGGCTAAATCTAGTTTAGAAGATTATTATGGTGCTATAGCTGATTATACAAAAGCTATCGAAATAAACCCGAGTTATGCCA
>JASGCT010000016.1:0-24996 GCA_030053915.1 Alphaproteobacteria bacterium | reverse complement strand
TATGGTGCTATAGCTGATTATACAAAAGCTATCGAAATAAACCCGAGTTATGCCAATGCTTATTATAATCGTGGTTTAGCTAAATCTAGTTTAAAAGATTATTATGGTGCTATAGCTGATTATACAAAAGCTATCGAAATAAACCCGAGTTATGCCACAGCTTATTATAGTCGTGGTAATGCTAAAGTTAGATTAAAAGATTATTATGGTGCTATAGCTGATTTTGATAAAGCAATTAAATTAGACCCGAGTAATGCCGATGCTTATAATAATCGTGGTACGGCTAAATATGATTTAAAAGATTATTATGGTGCTATAGCTGATTTTGATAAAGCAATTAAATTAGACCCGAGTAATGCCGATGCTTATAATAATCGTGGTACGGCTAAATATGATTTAAAAGATTATTATGGTGCTATAGCTGATTTTGATAAAGCAATTAAATTAGACCCGAGTAATGCCAATGCTTATTTTAATCGTGGTTTAGCTAAACTTAGATTAAAAGATTATTATGGTGAAATAGCTGATTTTGATAAAGCAATTAAATTAGACCCGAGTATTAAAAACAACGAGTTATTTGAGGGTAATTATAAAAAATTTAAAACCTTTATTTTAAATTATAAGCCCACGAATTAGAGACCTTGTTTTATATTATTTAGTTATGGATATGATTAAAAAAACCAAAACAGACCCTCAAAAGATTAACAAGGTTTAATTAAAAATCTTTTTTGATATATTGCACCAGCCCCCTCCGACCGCCCCGAATAAGCGTAAAAAAGCCTTAAAAAAAGCTAAAAATATTAAGTAATTGAAAATCAATGCTTTAGTTATTTTAGGCTTCGTTTCGTACCATTTTCGTACCCCTTTTTTATAACTAATTGAATATCAATACTTATTACTTTCTACTATTGTAGTCCTGCTAAATGATGCGTCCGTGCTTCATGCTTTTTATGTCTTGTTGCTTCGCAACGCTAAGTATGCGCACCCAATGGCTCGCCCGCAATTGCCACAAAAATTTCTAGTTTAAAAAAATCTTATAAAAAATTTGAGATTAAACACAAATTAATTAACTTTGCCAAAAATAGCACCCAAAATATGGATTTTAGCACCATAATATATTTTATATGACCACGAAGTCTTCTAAAAACTTTAAACTACCTCCATATTTGTTATGGGAATACAACTATGACTGTTTTGATTATAACACCCACGCCATTATTGCAGTAACCCGAGTTATAAAATATGGTGACCTCGCCGAATGGCAATTAATTAAAGACTATTATGGCATTAACAAAATTATAAACTTAATAAAAAAAACTAAACTCATAACACCTCGAGAACGTGCATTTACTAAGATATTATTACATTCAAGTTTTATAAATTAAAAACAAATGAATAAAAATATTATTGAACCAAATACCTACCAATTATTATTACAATTAAATAAAGAAGAATACCTTAAAGATTTTTATTTAGTAGGCGGCACAGCCTTAACCTTACAAATTGAACATCGTTTTTCACTTGATTTAGACTTTTTTAATGAAAATCATTTCAATCCTCAAAATATCATAAATTATTTACAAGAGCAAAAATATAATTTCATCATTTTATATCAAGCTAAAAATACTTTAAGTTTAATAATCAATAATATTAAAGTAGAATTTTTAACCCATCCTTACAATTTAGTTAACCCTTTGATATTGAACAATAACCTAACATTAGCAAGTGTCTTAGATATTGCCGCTATGAAAATAAATGCAATTATTAATTCAGGCGAACGATGGAAGGATTTCATAGACATTTACTTTATTTTAGAACATTATTCTTTAGATGATATTTTAATTGCCTTTAAAAATAAATACCAACAAACCAATGTGTCTGTGGCATTAAAATCACTTACTTATTTTGATGAAATTAAAGATTTACAAAGCAAATTTTATATATCTAAAAAACTAAGTTTAGCCCTCGTTAAAAAGAGAATGCTAGCATCATTAATAAACAAAAACAAAGTGTTTACTCCCAATTAGAATTTACAACTAATTAAATATCAATACATATTACCTTCTACTATGGTAGTCCTGCTACATGATGCGTTCGTGCTTCATAAGTTTTATGTCTTGTTGCTTCGCAACGCTTGGTGTTCGCACCCAATGGCTCACCCGCAATTGCCACAAAAATTTCTTCTATGGTAGTTCTGCTAAATCATGCGTCCGTGCTTCATAAGTTTTATGTTTTGTTGCTTTGCAACGCTAAGTATTCGCAGCCAATGGCTCACCCGCAATTGCCATAAAAATTTCTACTTTTTTTGGTTAAAAGAAAATTTTATCAAAAAACAAGATTATTTTTTATGTTTTTTGTATCTTTGCTTGGTATTTACGAAAGTAAGAACCCATTTATACATATCAGGCTCGGTGTTTTATTCTTTCTAATTAAACAAAAACTTATGTTAAACACTAAATTTTATGCTATGTTCCAATGTTTTATGTACCGATTTTATAGAGACATGTCACTTAAAATCATCAAAAATAAAAAAATATTTTTAATGAGTGGCATCATCTTAGCTCAAATTACAGTAATTAGCTTTCAAGCAAAATCTCAAGTATCGGTTCTTCATTTTAATGGAAATAATTTACATGCGGGACATCTTAAGTTTTTAAAAAATTTTGACTTTGGAGGCAAACCAATTACAGGGTATAATAATTACGAAAATTTTGAAGGATCGCCCTTTGAACCAGAGAAGTTTAGCCCAGCTATTTTAGTTTTAAATAACGATACTTCTAATTTATTGTATGTAGATCAAGCCAGAATAGATTTATTAACCAATGCACTTCATTTTTTAAATCAGGACAATTTTGATCTTGTACCATCTGTTTTAGTTAATACAGTTGTTTTTGTTGATAATGGTACCGACCTCAATCCTAAACAAATATTTAAATTGGTTCAATTATTTGAAACAAACGAAACGCTCTATCTTAAAACCTATAATTCTGGGAAATATGAGCTTATGGAACGCATTAATGTGCGTACTGTTGATCATGTTAACGACCCTTTAAAAGGTCAAATACCAGCCCATTTTAAAAAATCTGCTACTTTTTATATTTTTAATGGAAAATCTGCTCGAAAATTACCATTTTTTAATGAAGCATCCGTTAGCGATATCATCCCAAGCAACGATAAAACGGCATTATGGCTTAAAGAACATAAAAATAAATTGAATAAAAAACAAGCCATCATCCAGTATATCGACTTTTACAATGCAACAATGAACCCTTAGCAAAATTAATTTTATTATGTTTGAAAGACATTTTAATAGGCAGTTATATTTTAATGAACAAGCCTTTACCACCGAAAAATATGTGATTCCTTATATTAAAGATTGTTTTAATCTTAGCTCGAACACAATTGTAGCTGAAATAGGTTGTGGTGAGGCGGGGAATTTAAAACCCTTTTTAGATATGGGCTGTGAGGTTGTGGCGATCGATTACGACCCTGTTAGAATAGATTATGCTAAAACCTTTATTCAAGACCACCCTAATTTTATCAAAATCGAATTTATTTGTGCAGACATTTATAAAACCGACCCCAGTAGCCTTAGAAAATTTGACCTTATTATTTTACGAGACACCATTGAACATATTCCTAATCAAGAACGTTTTATTGAGTTTTTAAAAAAATTTTTAGCACCTCAAGGGGTCATTTTTTTTGGTTTTCCACCTTGGCGCATGCCTTTTGGAGGCCATCAACAACTGTGTCGCTACTTTTTCAAAAACATACCTTATATTCATCTTTTACCAAAATCTTGGTATTTTTATTTATTAAAACGAAGTGGTGAAAATCCAACCACCTTGCACGTATTAAAAGAAATTTATGATACCAGAATTTCCATTGCCCGTTTTCATAAAATTCTTAAAAAGAATCACGTTAAGATATTAAAAGAAGACCATTTTTTATTTAACCCTAATTACGAAATTAAATTTAAAGTGAAGCCCAAAAAAGTGTTTCGTGTTTTTCAAATACCTTTTATTAAAGATTTTTATACCATGTGCCTTTATACTGTAGTGCAGGCTGAAAACTAAGCCAATTTTTTAATAGCATCTCTTAGGCGTGCTGCTTCCATAAAATCTTCATTTTTAGCAGCGGCTTGCATTTGTTTTTTTAATATTTTAATATGTTGTTCTTTGCTAAGTGTCTCGGTATTTTCTGCATTAATAATAGAATACCCGCGTTGGGTTTCTGAAACCTGTAACGAACTCGCAGGTTGGCTTTTATTGTTGTACGAAAAATCTAAAACAGAAGTTTGTCCTATAACATCTTGAATAGATTTTTGAATCGATTTAGGAACAATATGGTGTTGAAGATTGTATTGTTCTTGCTTTTCGCGGCGTCGTTTAGTTTCGTTGATGGTCATTAACATACTATTTGTAATTTTATCAGCATAAAAAATAACTTTACCATTTAAGTTTCTAGCGGCTCTACCAGCAGTTTGGGTTAGCGAGCGATGGTCTCTTAAAAAACCTTCCTTATCGGCATCTAAAATAATCACTAAAGATACTTCGGGTAAATCGAGTCCTTCTCTTAATAAATTAACACCTACCAATACATCAATCTTACCAAGTCGTAATTGTCGTAAAATTTGAATGCGTTCTAATGTATCAACATCCGAATGAATGTACTGGCACAGCACGCCGGTTTTTTGTAAGAATTTGTGGAGTTCTTCTGCCATTTTTTTGGTTAAAGTGGTTATTAAAACCCGTTCATTTTGGGCTACTCTGGCTTTTATTTCTCGAAGGACATCATCCATTTGTTTATGGCTTGGGCGTACTTCAATAATAGGGTCTAATAATCCAGTTGGACGCACCACTTGTTCTACTACTAATCCTTCTGTTTTTCTAAGTTCAAAAGGTCCTGGAGTGGCGCTGACATAAATAACTTGGTTTATCATATTTTCAAATTCAGCATAGTTTTGGGGGCGATTATCTAAGGCGCTCGGCAAACGAAAGCCATAATCTACTAAAACTAATTTTCTACTGCGGTCGCCGCCGTGCATGCCGTTTATTTGGGGAATTGTTTGGTGGCTTTCATCAATAAAACATAAATAATTTTTGGGAAAATAATCTAATAAACAAAAGGGGCGACTACCGGGTAAGCGTCTATCAAAAAATCGAGAATAATTTTCTATACCAGAACAGTAACCTAATTCTTTAATCATTTCAAGGTCGTATTCAACACGTTCTTTGATACGAATGGCTTCTTCTTGTTTTCCATGCTGTTCAAAATAGGTAATTTGAGCCATGAGTTCGTCTTGAATATCGCGGACTACTTGCGCTAATATTTCTTTAGGTGCAACATATAAATTAGCAGGAAAAATGGCGATGGCATCACATTCTTCAATAGCCCTAAATGGCTTGGGATTGATAGAAAAAATGCTAATAATTTTATCATTAAAATATTTAATTCTGTAGCCTAAATCTGAATAGGGTAAATGCACATCCACACTATCTCCAATGACTCTAAACGACCCACGTTCAAAATCATCGCTTGAACGGTGGTATAAAGCATCTACTAATAATAATAGTAATTTTTGTTTGGGCAATATTTGTCCAGTATGAAGTCGAATAATACCGTTTTCAAAATCAATGGGATTTCCCATACCATAGATACAGCTAACGCTGGCTACAATAATAACGTCTTTTCTACCACTTAAAAGTTGGGTAGTAGCTTGTAAGCGTAATTTATCAATTTCTTGGTTAATACTTAAATCTTTTTCAATATAGGTTTTAGAGGCTGGCAAATAAGCTTCGGGTTGGTAATAGTCGTAATAAGACACAAAATAACCTACGGCATTATTGGGGAAAAATTGTTTAAATTCGCCATACAATTGGGCTACCAAAGTTTTATTATGGGTTATTATTAAAGTAGGTACTTGCATGTTTTGAATGATATTAGCCATGGTAAAGGTTTTGCCGCTCCCGGTAACACCTAATAATACTTGATGTTTTTCATTGTTATTTAATCCGTTAATAAGTTGTCTAATAGCTTCAGGTTGGTCGCCAGCAGGTTTAAATGGTGATTCTAATTCAAATTTATTAAGCATAATTTGTGTAATTTAAAGTGCTTGATTTAGTCGTCCTTAGGAAGGTATTTTTTACTTAAAAAAATACTTAATTCGTAAAGAAACATGAGCGGGATAAAAACGATTAATTGACTTATCCAGTCGGGGCTGGGTGTTATAAATGCGGCTAACACTAAAATAATTACAATGGCGTGTCGGCGGTATTTAATTAAAAAACGGGGTGTAATAATACCAATTTTTGTTAATACAACGGAAATAACAGGGAGTTCAAAAGCGATACCACAACCTAGAATAAGGTTGGTAAGATTTTCGATATAATCGGTAAAAGTAGGGATATTTACAATCATATTTTTAGTACCAATTTTAAAATTTCCTAAAAAATTAAATGTAAATGGACCAAGAACAAAATAGCCAAAAAGTGCCCCAGAAAAGAAAAAGAAGGACACCCAAAATATAATAAAGCGGGTACTTTTAATTTCTTTTTCGGTTAATCCGGGCTTAATAAAAAGCCAGAGTTCCCAAAAAATATAAGGAAAGGCAACAATGATGCCGCCTATTAATGCCAAACTGATACTTGTTATAAATTGTCCGCCAAAGGTAGTGCTTTGCATCGAGATTTCTAATGGCGGCAAACATAATGTGTTTCCTAAATGAAGCCATTCGCTTAATTTACAAAATGCGCGATAACTAAAAAAATCTGGCGAGATGGGTGCGGCAATAATATGGTCCATAACCCAGTCTCTATAAATAAAAATACTAATAGCCACTACTACAATAGCTATTACCGATCTTATAATATGCTTTCTTAAGGCTTCTAAATGATCTACAAACGACATGTCGGCTTCTACCTTAGAACTATTTTTTCTTTTAAACCATTTCATCTGATAATCTTATTTTTTTTAATTTAACTACTTTTATTGTTTGTTTATTACACATTAAAATTTCAAATTGCCAATCGTGAATATTAATTTTTTGATTGCGCCTTGGGATATATTTAATTATTTTAATAATATAATTTTCTAAGGTTTCAAAATCCCCATTTTTAATAATTATCCCGTATTTTTCTTTTAAATGACTTAGCCTGGTTTGTCCACTTAAAATATAAATTCTTTCTGAAAGTTTTTTGTCAACAAATTCAATATCTTCGTTTTCATCATTCATCTCGCCTAAGAGTTGTTCTAAGATATCTTCTAAAGTAATAATTCCAATAACGTCATGTTGGTCGTTTGTGATAATGGCAATGCTTGTTTGTTTTTTAATTAATAAACCAAATATATGGATAAGTGAGGTTTTATTGTTTTGAAAAATAACTTCATGTAATTTTGGTGTAGCGCCTTTTGTCATAGCAATTATATCTAAACTATGGTAATAACCAATAATATGTAGCGGGTCTTTTTCGTAAATTAATAATTTACTAACCTTCTCAGTAATCATTTTTTCTTTAAACCTTTCTATACCTGCATTCGATGGTAAAGACACAAAGTTATCTGATAATGTTAACACATCTTGGGCTTTTAATTCTTGAATTTGAAACACGTTTTCAAAAAGCTGTCCGAACGAAATTGTATATTTGTCTCGTTTGTTTTTTAATTTTAAATAAATAGATTTTAAATCTTTGCCTTGACTTATTTGTATTGTTTCGTTTGTTTTATATTTAAAAACAAGCATTAAAATTTTTTTAGAAACAAGCATAAAACTATTATGAATTGGTTGGTACAATTTAATAATAAAATACATAATTCCAGACGTTTTTTTAATGACCCATTCTGGGTACTTTAAGCAGATATACTTAGGAATAATGTTTGCAAAATAATATAAAAAAACATTTAAAATAACACTCACAAATACCAAAGAAATAAAAGCAAATTTAATAGGTGAAATGTAATAAAACGAACTTTTAATCTCGCCAAATTCTAATTTATGTTCTAATAAATAATTAAAACTTAACACAAAAATAATAACACTAATTTGGTTTATGGTTTGACAAAAAAACGAAAAATTAGCTTGGATTGATACTAAAAACGAAACATATTTTGAATAGGGTTGGTAGCTTTTTTTTAATAATACCATTTTTATTGAATTCGTATTGCTAAAAATATAGCGATAACTATTTACAAAAGCAATAATAAGAAACGACAACACGATAAAAAAGTACAAAAACCAATGCTTGTGAAGTAATAAAAACATATTAATTATTAAAATTTAAGTTTTCATTTATTTGAAAATAACTATTGGTAATGGTTTTTAAAACAATATCACTAAGGTCTTTATTACTTGTAAAACCTAAGGCATATAATTTAGACAATGGGTTGTGTTGTTTGATAACTACAGGTTTTTCGGAATATAGTTTTTGAAGGGCGGGGTCCCAATACAGTTCATCGCTCCATAAGGTATCGCCAGATATATTATACACAACAACGCTATCTTTAAAAAAAAGTTGGTTAGTGCTTTCAATGATAGAGCCATATTTGGCTTTGAGATGGCTGTTGATAAAGGTTGAGTCTAAATAAAAATCCATGTTTACATTTTTAGGAAATACCGTTTTTCGTTCACCGTTTGGTTCAACCGTTCTAATCATAATCGGGGCTTTTAAAATTGTTTTCGGTTTGCCTCCCAAACTAATATACAGTGTAATGTCGAACCCTTCTTCAGTGCTGGTATTTTTGTTTAAGATTGTATTTAATTGTTCTATTTTATTTTCACAACTCAAAATCATACACGAACTCATTAATATAAAAATATAAATAGCGAGTTTATTAATCATATTTCCTTTTTATAAACCAAATATCATTTAAAGAAACGCCAATATTGATGTTAAAATAATTTTCAATAAGGTCTAAGGCAACATTGGAGCGGTTGCCATATTCTAGATTAAAATGAATGATGGTAAATTGATTGTCGTAACTTCTAAATTTTTTAATGGGAATACCCATCCCAAAACTAACGCTGGTTCTAAATAAATTATACCCATCTATTAAAATATAATCGTTTCCTGCTGACAATCCAAAACGATAGGTTAATAGATTAAATTTTGATTTGTTGAAATTTGGTACAGGTGAAAATTCACCACCCAATTTTAAGGTATTATATTGAACGGTGGGTTGACTTATATTTAATATTTTAAAATTTTGCCAAGCCCCAAAGTCGTATTCTAAACCAAGACTCCAAATTTTAAAAAAACCATACGAATTGGATTGTGTTTTATTTAAAGTTACCCCTATTGAAAAACTTTGAGGATAATTTATAAAACCTTCTTGATTGTTATAGAATACAGTATCAATATTGGCATATTCACCTGTATTGGAAAGTTGCGATGTGGCATTTAGAACAGTTTGAGAGGCGTTTAATTTAGAATTAAAGTCGTAGGTAGCCCCAATTAATAATGAATGCATTGTTTCGGTTTTAGTTTGAACATCGGCCCGTTTTTTTAGATTGATTTCATATTGGGCACCAAGTTTAAAAAACGCTCCAAAATATGTTAAGTCTTCAATGGCTCTACTTGTTTTGTAATTTGGATACGATTCACCATAAAGCGTTTTTACAACCGACGACCTTTTAAAACCAAAATTGACGCCACCTTGTATCCCAACATTAAAATTTTTAAATTGTTTACCAACGCCTAAAATAAATTGATTTAACCCGCCTTCGCCATTATACAAATTATTGACTGTATCAAGGTCTAAATTTTGAGTGGAAACAATACTATAGTCACTACTAAACACTTCCCTAAAGGCTATGAGTCCGCCTAAATTATTTTTTTTAGAGATTGGAAAACTAATACTAAGGTAACTTGGTATCAGATAAGCCGAATTAAAGGTTGCACCCGTTGAGCGCTGGGTTAAATAAAGCGACCTATAATCAACACCCAAGTCAATTCCCGTTAATTTGATATTGGCTAAGCCGGCAGGTTGCAATAAATTAACCACTTGCCCAATATTATTGCTGATTTTATTATAATAAGCTGCCGAAATACCCCCCATACTCTTTTGAGCTGTATGATTAGCATTGTTAAAGTCCCCGAAACCAAAACGTGTATATGGGGAATTAATTTGACTTGATAGTTTACTTATGGTACTCATTACCATCAAGACTAAGAGTAAGCTGTTTTTATGTTTTATTAAGTTCATGTAATATTTTTAATCCTTTAAAAATCAAATCTGTTTCTAGCAATACGTCCAATTTTAAACGGGCTGCAAAACTTGTGGCGTCGCCACCTGTTATCACCACATTTAAATGATGATATCTTTCTTGATAATCACAAATCATACCTTCAATTTCATGCACCATTCCTAAAATTACTGCGCTTAAAATATTGGTTTCGGTATCATATCCAATTAATGGAAAATCGTCTTTATAAGTTACTATTGGCAATAAAGCGGTGTGTTGGTGTAGCGACTTAAATCGTAAATTTAAACCTGGTGAAATACCACCGCCTAAAAATTGACCATGACAATCTATAAAATTATATGTAATACATGTGCCTAAACAAATAATTAAACTATGCCTTTTAGGAAAATAAGCATTTGCATAAGCACATATTGCCACTCTATCTGCCCCAATATCATGGGGTTTGCTTATGGGGGTTGAAAAATTTAGTACGGAGTTATAATTTAAAATATGCAAGTTTAAATGGGCTTTCAAAAAATCTATTAACCACACCGGTTGTTCCACAACATACGATAAAATAGCCGATTGGGGTTGGTATTTATTAAATAAATCTATAATTTGCTCAAGTGCAGGTTCAATAATATAGATTTCTATAATATCGGAATCTTTAAAAACAGCAATTTTTAAATTGGTATTACCAAAATCAATACAAAAAACGTGTCTCATAATTTTTAAATAATTGATAAATGGCAACTAAAAAAACAAGCATGCCGTTAATCTGATGGATGATAGCAGACCATTCAAATGCCTGCCATTGGTTAACCTGAATAAATGAACTGTAATATAAAGTAGTAATGCCCAAAACAACTTGTACTAACAATAACCCTAAAATCCAATAAGACGGATGGTGTTTTTTTTGGTATAAAGTATAAAAAAGGGCAAAAATTAATAATATGTAGCCCGTAGATCGGTGATAAAATTGAATTTTTATTAAATAATTTGTGGTTGATTGTATTGTGGTAGTAAAATTGGGAATCCATTGCCCATTTAAAGTAGGCCAAGTAGGTGCAGCTATAGCTGCTTTAGAGCCAGCTACTAATGCCCCAAACCAAAATTGAATCAGAATTAAAATCACTAAAATGCCACTTAATACGCGTCCAAACTTAGGAACTGTTTTAGAATTGGTGCTAAGTGAGGTAGCATTGGTTTCATCTAAAATGCACCAATACATATAACCTATAAGTATAAGTGCCAAACAAAAATGCGTAGCTAATTTAATAGGATGTACGTACACCGCATCGCCCATCAAGCCACTTTTAACCATAATCCAACCTACCAATCCTTGCAGCCCCCCTAAAACAAACCAATTAAAAAATTTGAGATACCATGATTTCGCAATCACTTTAAAATAACTAAAATAGATAATGCCGATAATAAATATGATGCCTATGCTTCGTGCCCAAAAACGATGCAGCCATTCCCAAAAATATATTTTTTTAAAATCTTCCAAAATAAAATAACTATTTAAATAATTAAATTGGGGTGATTTTTGGTATAATTCAAATTCATGTTGCCACGATTCGGTAGATAAGGGCGGAAAAATACCCGTAACTAATTTCCATTCAGTTATGGACAAACCACTACCTGTCAATCGGGTAATACCTCCCAAAATCACTTGAATCAATGCCATAAATAAGCCCAAATAAAGCCAATATTTAAACCATTGGTCTTTTTTAGATTCGATTTTTGTATTCATAATGTATAGTTGTGCAAAGGTACAAAAAAATTAAGTAGCTACAAATTTTATAACTTTAAAAATCGGTATTATAACAAAATATTACTAAATAATCCTCAAAATTTGTTTTATTCAATAAAAAATTACCCTTTTTTTTCAAATGTCCGCTTAAAACTAAAAAATATTCGTTTTGTTTATACAATCACGATACACGATCTCTGGTACAAAATGGCTAATATCTCCCTTGTTTCTTAAAATATCTCTCACGATGGTAGATGCCATAGAATTGTATTTTGGTTCGCTGGTTAAAAAAATGGTTTCGATATTGGGCGCCATTTGTCTGTTAGCATCAGCAATGCTTTTTTCGTATTCAAAATCAGAAACATAACGAATCCCACGTAAAATAAATCTTGCCTGATACTCAACACAACAGTTTATAGTTAAATTATGATAAATGATTGTACTAATTTTAGGCTCATGCACAAAAATTTCTTGAAACCATTTTTGGCGTTGTTCTGGTTTAAACATGGTATTTTTAGAACTATTATTACCAACGGCAATAATTAATTTATCGAACAAGGGCAAGGCGCGGTTAATAATGTCTAAATGTCCTAAAGTTACAGGGTCGAAGGTGCCAGGGAATAAACAAATTTTGGGCATAATTAATGATTTTGAGATAATAAATATAAAAGAGCCATACGAATTGCAACGCCGTTTTCTACTTGTTCTAAAACTATCGACGATGCGCCATCAACCACGTTAGAATCTATTTCTACACCACGATTAATAGGTCCAGGGTGTAAAATTAAAATAGGCTTATTTAACGCGTGCATCCTTTTTTGGGTGATGCCATATTGAAGATTATATTCTCGTAACGAAGAGAGTAATGGCTGCTGTTGGCGTTCTAATTGTATGCGCAAAACATTCGCCACATCGCACCATTGTAAAGCCTTTGTAATATCATACTCAATCCGAACCGGATAGATCTTTTCGATTCCAATAGGAATCAAAGACCCTGGACCGCATATCATCACTTCAGCCCCCAATTTTGTTAGTAACATGATATTACTCCTTCCTACTCTACTGTGCATAATGTCGCCTATGATAGCAACTTTTTTTCCTTGAATAGAGCCCGTTTTTTCGATGATTGAAAAAACATCTAATAGGGCTTGAGTGGGATGTTCGTTGATGCCATCGCCCGCATTAATAATAGGAATGGAAATATGTTGGCTTAAAAAATAAGGGGCTCCAGAATGATGATGCCGGATAACCACCATATCTACTTTCATACTTAAAATGTTTTTTACAGTATCTAAAAGCGTTTCGCCTTTAGCTACCGAAGAACCGCTTACAGTAAAATTTAAAACATCTGCCGAAAGACGCTTTTCAGCTAATTCAAAGGACAATCTGGTTCGTGTGGAGTTTTCATAAAACAAATTGACAACAGTTTTATGGTGTAACGAAGGTACTTTTTTAACAGGTCGTTGTAAAATCTCTTTAAACTCTTTTGCCGTTTTAAAAATTAAATCAATCGTTTCGTTTGATAGAGATTGGATAGATATTAAATGTTTAAATGTTTCCATGTTCTTGTTTATTTTCTGTTACTTCAACATAATATGCATCGGGGTTATTTAACATGTGCACAATGACTTTGTCTTCAAAACTCATATTTAAGGTTTTGCCTACAAAATTGGCTTGAATTGGCAGTTGCCTTGAAGCGCTTCGGTCTATTAATACACACAACCAAACCTGACTGGGTCGTCCAAAATCATTGAGTGCCTCTAAAGCCGCTCTAATGGTTCTACCTGTAAATAACACGTCATCAAATAAAATAATTTTTTTTTGATGCAAATCGAAATGAATATCTGTGTTCTTAGGAACGGTAATATGTTGATATAAATCATCTCGATACAAGGTAATGTCTATATTTCCATAGCGTAAAAGAGGACCTGGCGTGCTGATTGTTTGTTGCACGATATCAAAAATTTGTTTTGCAAAATAGATGCCACGTGGCTGAATACCTATCAAGGCAACCTCATCTAAATCTTTAATTGAGGCAACTATTTGGGCTGCTAAGGTAGATATCATGTCATTTATTTCTTGGGCAGTAAGTAAGGTTTTCATATAAATAATTTTACGAAATTAAGAAATTTTACAAATATATATAAAAAAAAATTATTTAATGTTAAATTTGCACTTTATTATGTATTTAAAAAACATTCATTTAGTTCAATTTAGAAATCATCCTAAGGCGTCCTTTCACTTTAATCAAAAAATTATAGGAATTTGTGGTAAAAATGGGGCAGGAAAATCTAATTTATTGGACGCTATTTATATGTTATGTTTAATTAAAAGCTATTTTAACCGAACCGATTCTAATTCAGTTCATTTTCTATCTGATGGCTACCTTATTGAAGGCATTTTTAATTTAGAGTTTGCTTCTTGCGACACCACCTTAAAATTGAAGTATAAAATGAACGAAAAAAAACAGCTCAACTTCAACGAGGAACGCTATACTAAAATGGGAGATCATATTGGTAAATATCCTTGTGTTTTTTCGTCGCCCGAAAAATTATCGATTATTACAGAGGGCAATACCGAAAGGCGGCGCTATATGGATGTCTTATTTTCGCAACTATCGCCAAAATATTTACAACATTGTTTAGAGTACAATAAAGTACTATTACAACGAAACGCATATTTAAAAAATGCTTTAGTATCACAACATTACGATACGCAGCTTTTACATATTTATGCCCAACAATTATGTCATCATGCCCAAAATATTTTTGAGTCTAGAACAAAATATTTTTGTATCTTTGAACAAATTGTATTAGACATGTACCACAAAATTGCCTCACAAAAAGATAATCTTAGTTTAAAATATAGTTCCTCGTTAAGCCAGCCGAATTATTTTGAATTGTTTACCCAAAATATTGAGTTAGATAAAAGAACTGCTAAAACAAATATGGGGGTTCATAAAGATGAACTCGATTTTTTAATTGACAACGTATCTATCAAACACTATGGGTCGCAAGGACAAAAAAAAACCTTATTATTAGCCTTAACCATTGCAGAATGTCGTTTAATAAATACCTATCTTAACAAAAAACCCATTTTAATAATGGATGATTTATTAGAGCATTTAGACCAAGACCGCATCTTAAAATTTATTACTATTTTAAAAGACGAACCCTTACCACAAATTTTTATTTCAAGTCCTTTAAAAGACAATTTAATGCAAACGCTCAGTTTTTTAGATAATACCTATCAAATCATTGAAATTAAACCATCATGATCCATAAAATTTACAAGGTTCTCATTAAATTATTATATGTTTATTTTTATATTGGGCGCTTTTTTTCTCATAAAATAAAACTACAATATCAAGGTCAAAAACGTGCTTTTCAAGAGTTAAGCTATAAACTTCCAAGTAATTTGAAACCTATTATTTGGTTTCATTGTGCGTCTTTAGGAGAGTTTGAACAAGGCTGGCCTTTAATGAATATTTGGAAAACTGAATTTCCAAAGTATTTTATTTTGGTGAGCTTTTTTTCGCCTTCAGGATTTGAAGTTAAAAAGAACGACAAAATTGCCAATGCCTGTTTTTATTTACCCATAGATACTGAAAAAAATTGCCATGATTTATTAACCTTAATTAAGCCTAAATTAGTGATTTTTATTAAATACGAAATTTGGCCTAACTTAATTACATGTTTATATCAAAAACAAATTCCTTTTTTTTTAATTTCAGCCGTTTTTAACGAACATCAACTATTTTTTCATCCGTTATTAAGTTATTTTAGAAAACTGCTTCATTATTATACCGCCATTTTTGTTCAAGACGACAATTCACAAAAATTACTAAACCAAATTGGTTTGCAAAACCACGTTTTTAATACAGGCGATACCAGGTTTGATAGGGTTCAATTTAATATAGAAACAAAATGGGAAGACAAAAAAATAGCCCATTTTATAGGTAAAAAACCGTTATTAATTGCTGGAAGTGTTTATGAAGCCGATGCGGAGATTTTAAAACATGCAACCAAATTTTATTCAGAATATCAATTACTTATTGCCCCTCATGATATCAACCAAAAAAACCTTACTAAGATTGCGTCTTATTTTGAACACGCTGTGTTATATTCTGAGTACGATTATAAAAAATCGAACGTGATGATTTTGGACACGATGGGTTATTTAAGTAAAATGTATCGTTATGCCGATGTGATTTATATTGGCGGCGGTTTTAATAAAACCGGGATACATAATGTTGTAGAAGCCATTGGTTATAAAAAATTAGTGGTGGTGGGACCAAACAATAAGCAGTATGTAGAAGCGCGGGATTTAATTGCTTGTAAGGGTTTAGTAGAGATTCAAGATTATTTTGCTTTATCGTTTATTTTGCGTGAATACCTATTAACACCTCGAAATTTCGATAATTATGTATATGAATCCAAGCGCTATTTTAATAAAAATATAGGGGCATCCAAAGCCACATTTAAGCAAATTATAAAATACATGCGTACCCCGTAAAAACAATGCTTTTTAAAATACAGTTTTTCAATAATTTTTACTATCTTTGCAAATAAATTATAATTAACCTCTAATTATTAAAAATATGTTCCAATATTTTAAAATACGTACTAGCCCTAAAACCATTTTAATATGTTGTTTATTGGTAGTTTGTGTGGCGCAACTCAATGCTCAAGTGGCTACCATAATTTCTACGGACAAATCTACTTACAAATCAGGTGATACGTTAATAATCCGAGGTGCTAACATAAAAACTCTGGGCTTTAGGAGTTATGTAACAAAAGATAGTTTTAATATCACAAGCTATTTAAACAAAACAGCCATACCAGCTACCAACGATACCAACTATAGCTTTCTTATTTCCGAATTCGTTAAAAATGACGTGTATAAAATAAATGGTTATAATTATAGTAACCAAAAATCGGACTCACAACGTTTAGTACGCTTTTTTGTTATATCAAATGTTAATGGAGATAGTTTGGGTATTGTGGGGTGGGGTAGGAATAGTGAAGGTCAAACGACTATCCCAAATAATTTAAGTAACGTGGTGCAGATAGCAACTGGGGATTTTCATAGTTTAGCCTTAATATCAGATGGCACGGTGGTAGCTTGGGGTAATAATGATTATCGTCAAACGACTATCCCGAGTGGTTTAAATAATGTGGTGTTGTTAGCTGGAGGCGCTTACCATAGTTTAGCTTTAAAATCAGACGGCACTGTGGTGGCATGGGGTAATAATGATTTTGGTCAAACAACCATCCCGAGCGGTTTAATAAACGTAGTTTCAGTATCGGCGGGCTATGATTTTAGTTTAGCTTTAAAATCAGATGGCACCGTAGTGGCTTGGGGAGATGACAACTTTGATCAAACAGCCATTCCAAGTGGTTTAAATAATGTGGTTTCGGTAGCAGCAGGCGGTGCTTTTAGTTTAGCCTTAAAATCAGACGGCACTGTGGTGGCATGGGGTCATAATGATTTTGGTCAAACAACCATCCCCAACGATCTAACTAACGTCGTGTCGGTATCGGTGGGATATTCTCATAGTTTAGCCTTAAAATCAGACGGCAAGGTGGTGGCTTGGGGGAGTAATGATTCTAATCAAACGAGCATCCCGAGTGGTTTAATGAACGTGGTGTCCATATCAGCGGGATATTATCATAGTTTAGTTTTAAAATCAGATAGCACAGTGGTGGCTTGGGGCTCTAATAGTTATGGTCAAACAACTAGCCCGAGTGGTTTAACGAACGTGGTAACGATAGCCGCGGGTGGTGCTCATAATTTAGCCGTTTCAAAATTACAAATTAGCACCAGTACTAATGGCTTTGGTAGCATCAGCCCGAGTGCCTTCGTAAAATATGGGGATAGTTTAAGAATAACTTTTACCTCTTTTGATGGATATGGTATTGACTCGATTTTTGTAAATGGTAACTATATAGGCAAAGATTCTGTAAATGGTTATACGTTTAGAAATATAACTACCTATAACTCTCTTAGGGTTAACTTTTTTAAACCAGTGATAATTAATACGTCTGATAGTACGAAACAGAATGATTTTATAAGAATTGACTCCGTTAATTATGGCGGTAATTATAGGTTTATTATTAATTTAAAACCAGATTATATTTATGTTGGTTTAGAAATTAATGGTAAATATATAGGAAAAGATTCAAATACTGGTTATACCTTTTATAATGTTCGCGGTGATTCTACCATAAAAATAGTATCTCTAAATTTAACAGACGCGTATATTAATTATTTAGAAAAACCTGTATATAAATTAAATGATACCCTAATTATCAGGGGCAGAAATTTATACGGTATCCAGATAAAATCGGGCTTTGATAGTTTTAGGTATGTTAATATTTTTAATAAAATTGGCATTAATAGTTTAGATACGAATTATTATTGGTTAATACCAACGCATTTTAAAAATAGATTATATAGTTTGCAAGGTATAAATTATAGCAATCAAAAATCGGGCTTACAACGTTTAGTGCGCTTTTCTGATTTAAATATTGATAGTTTTGGCATTGTGGGTTGGGGGTCTAATTCCGATGGTCAAACGACCATTCCAAATGGATTGAATAACGTAGTGCAGATAGCATCAGGATATTATCATAATTTAGCGTTAAAATCAGACGGCACCGTGGTGGCTTGGGGCTCAAATTCTGATGGTCAATCAGCTATCCCAAGTGGTTTAAATAACGTGGTCTTGGTAGCGGCTGGAGCTTATCATAGTTTAGCGTTAAAATCAGACGGCACAGTGGTGGCTTGGGGCTCTAATGCAGACGGTCAAACGATTATTCCCATAAGTGTCAATAACATTGTGGGGATAGCGGCGGGAGAAAGACATAGTGTAGCCTTAAAATCTGATGGCACGGTGGTGGCTTGGGGTTGGAATGCTTATGGGCAATCGACCATTCCGAATGGTTTAAAAAACATTGTGTCGATAGCGGCGGGAGAAAGACATAGCTTAGCTTTAAAATTAGACAGCACGGTGGTGGCTTGGGGATCGAATTCTTCTGGCCAAACGACCATCCCGAGTGGTTTAACGAGCGTAATCCTGCTATCCGCGGGTGCTTATCATAATTTAGCTTTAAAATCAAACGGTACGGTGGTGGCATGGGGGTGGAATGCTTATGGTCAATCCACAATCCCGAGTGGTTTAAGTAATGTGTTGTCCATAGCAACGGGAGAAAGACATAGTTTAGCGTTAAAACCGAACGGTATGATTGTATCATGGGGGGATAATTCTTATGGTCAAACCACAATCCCAAGTAGTGTAAATAACGTGGCGCAAATAGCGGCGGGATATTCGCATAGCTTAGCCCTTTCCAAATTACAAATTAGAACG
Source organism: Alphaproteobacteria bacterium (assembly GCA_030053915.1). GTDB lineage: Bacteria > Bacteroidota > Bacteroidia > Chitinophagales > Chitinophagaceae > JASGCT01. The sequence continues at coordinate 5,691 of JASGCT010000016.1, read as the reverse complement.
AGTACCAATGGATTTGGTAACATTAGCCCGAGTACCTTTGTAAAATATGGCGATAATGTAAGGATAACCTTCAACGCCAGTGCTGGATATTTAATAGATTCATTGTTTGTAAATGGTGTTTTAAACAATGATTCATTATATGGCTATACTTTTAATAATATATACCAAACCCAAAATATACGCATTGTATATACCGTTGCCTATTATGTATTTACCAACGCTACAAATGGAACTATCGCTCCAAATCAAACAGTAAAAAAGAACCATGATTTACAAATACATTATTTACCAAAATTTGGTTACGAGTTGGATAGTATTTATATTAATAATCGCTACGATTCTCAAATAACAGCCGATTCTTTATTTAGTTATACGTTTCAAAATATTCGAGGTGATAGTAATATACGAGTGCTATTTAAAATAATATTTTTTAATTCAAATTTAATTGCCATTGCCATTACGAATCCAACTTGTTTGGGTCAACAAGGTTCCGTTAAAATTAAGAGTTCCAGTTCTTATTTAAATTTAGTGGCTTCATTAAAAAATACCATTAATAATAAGAGTTGGAATTACGTGTTGCCCAAAGATAGTGTGATTAGAGGGTTATCAACTGATACGCTTTACGAATTGTTTGTACGCGACACCTTGTATCCAAGTATAACCCGCACATTTCAATTTACTATCAAGGCACCTGTAGATATCAGTAGTTTAAGTACCATTAATTATTCTAATAAAACCATAGATTTCAATTTAAATGGTAGCGAAACCTATTATGTGTATCACAATGGGCTTTTAGTAAAAACCTTGACTGAGCAACAAATAGCAAACTTTGGAGCACAGTCCATTCCTTTGCGAACGGGTGTAAACAAGATTGAGATAAAGTCGGATTTAGCATGTCAAACCGCTGTAACGCAAACCATTCTAATAAGCGAGGGCGTTACCTTGTATCCTAATCCGGCGCAGGGTTCAACTACTTTAAATATTGGTGGGCAAGACCACAAGGTACATGTAACAATACGAAGCGATAAAGGTGTTGTTATGTTATCGAAAGAATTTAATGTAGATGGCAATCGTAACATACCAATCAACCTAAGTGGCTATCATCCTGGTGTGTATGCCATAAAGGTTCAGGGTAATACTGTTTCGGCAACAGTAAAATTATTAAAACACTAAATATGGGGCGTGGACGTATTGTATAGTACCAAACGCGTTACCCTTAAGGTTCGTTAAAACAACACCTGTATTGTTACATATTTGTTTCATTTCAAAAACATTACTCCTTTTTTTAGATATAAATAAAAACAGTAAACCTAAAATTAGATAAAGCAATTTTAACAACCAAATCGTTTCAATATTTCTTTATCAAGATCTTCATGATGTTTGGGGTGGGCAATTTTTTGCAAAGCACGGGCACGTTGTTCTAAATTTTTTCCAAATAAATTAGCGATGCCATATTCTGTAACAACATAGTGAACATGAGCGCGGGTAGTTACAACATCAGCGCCAGCCTTCAAAAAAGGCACGATCTTGGAACTTCCGTTTTTAGTGGTAGATTTTAAAGCTATAACAGGTTTACCACCTTCTGAGAGTGCGGCGCCTCGAATAAAGTCCATTTGACCACCTACGCCTGAAAATTGATAGGTGCCAATAGAATCGGAGCATACTTGACCTGTTAAATCAACTTCAATAGCTGAATTAATAGCGACAACTTTTGGGTTTTTTCTGATAACGCTGGTGTCGTTAACATAATCAATATCTAAAAACGCTACCATGGGATTGTCGTCAACAAAATCATACAATTTTCGGCTGCCCACTACAAAACCAGTAACAATTTTGCCGCGGTGTTTTACTTTATATTTATTATTAATAACGCCAGACGCAACTAAAGGCATCACACCATCCGAAAACATTTCGGTATGAACACCTAAATCTTTATGATTCGTAAGACAGGTTAAAACGGCGTTTGGTATTGCCCCAATGCCCATTTGCAACGTAGAACCATCTTCAATTAAAGAGGCTATATGTTTACCAATGGCAAGTGACTCGTCATCCATCTCACTACCATAATTTACCTCTGGCAAGGCGTCATGGGCTTCAACCAATAGATTAATATTTGAAACTGAAATGATGCCATCACCCAAGGTACGTGGCATATATTTATTAACTTGGGCAATTACAAATTTTGCATTGGCAATGGCAGAACGAACGATGTCCACCGAGGTGCCTAAGGAACAAAACCCATGTTTATCGGGTGGCGACACTTGAAGTAAAGCGACATCGATGGGGAGAATATTTCGTTTAAATAGAAGCGGAATTTCGCTTAAAAAAACTGGAATATAATTGCCATGCTTAGAATTAACAATGGAACGGACATTTTGGGAGACAAATAAACTGTTTATAAAAAAGCTATCCCCGATATCCGATTGGCTAAAAATGCCTTCGCCTAAGGTGGTTATGCTCACAATTTCAACATGTTTCAATGCGTCTTTACGTTTAAATAGGGCTTTTAATAAAGCGATGGGCGTAGCGGCGGCACCGTGCACAAAAATTCTTTGTCCACTTGAAATGTTTTTAACAGCTTCTATATCAGATACATACTTCATAATTACAATTTTTTTTCTTAGTTAAAATTTTAAATATCCTGGCTTTTTAAAGGGTTCATTTTATTCATAAATGGTTGGCAAAATTACACGATTTTTTTTAGATAAATAAATTGAATTCCGTTTTTTGGTATTTATTAACAAATCTAATCATAAACATGGGTCTAAAACTAGGAGCAATGGACAACATTAATAATTTTTATTTTGTCTCTTAACTTTGACTAAAAACTGGTCTCAATTTTGGGGTTCACTATATTATGCTATAAAGAATCTCGACTAAACACTTGTAATGAACAATTAAAAGGTGCAGGTAATGGGATGATTAAACCACCGCTAAACGTGGGTGTACCTGAAACTGGAATAATCAAAGAAGTGGATTTATCAGTAACAACTGGGATTGTAAAATTTAAGCCATTTACATTTACCGCAATTGGATTAGTAGTTGTATATTTAGATGTCAGAGTAAAATTAAATGTAGAATATTTACCTTTTACTAATTCCATAGCTCCAGGCGACGGCACAATTAAACAAGGGTCTAGAATAACACAACATGGTGTAACCTCATCCTCTTTACACCTAAATGAATTTGTGATCAGCAAAATAAAAAATAAAATAAAAAGATTTTTCATAAAAATAAAATAAAAAGATTTTTCCAAGGTACAACGCTATTATTTAACAATAGAATCCGCCATTAAATAATCGTTTTCTGTAAAATAAAAATCATAATCATAAAACATAATATTTGCTATTCTACTATTTCCTTTAAAATAAAAATCTTCACTTAGTTTTTTAATTTTTATAAAATTTTGATTCTTTCTTTTATTCCCGAAATTGACTTCGACCTTTAGTTTTTGAGAGATCGTTTCATTAGACTGGGAGTGGATAAAACCTAAAGTGTAGTTTTCTAAATAATATTTAACAGAACTGTTAAAATATGAAATTAGCGTAATAGGATCTACAGGAGAATTGCCATTATAATACCTATTAATTTCGCCTTTATTTTCATTTCGAATATAAAGCGAATCGCTTAGATTAATAGTATCTGTCCTAATCAATTCAATATCATTTTTATATAATTTTAGATAAATAGGAACTTGGGTTTGATTTATATAATAAAAACGAACTACATATATATCTTCTTGTATAGGAGGCTCAACGATACAGCTAATAAAAGCAAAAATTATAATTATAAGTATTAATAAATTGTTTTTCATAATAAATTATCTAAAAATGTTATATAAAGTATACATATTTGATCTTGTTGAATTATTAGGGCTACTATTATAAACACAACTATAAAAATCGAAAAATCTATCTGCATCTTGAGCACATTGTTCAATGGTTGAAATGCTAATCCCTTGTACGCCATCATTATAATAAACTGTAGCACCAGGCGTATAATAAAATTTTACACCCATTGATACTCCGTCAATTAAATCAATTATAAAATTTGTGTACCATTCATTTCTATATATTCCAGCAAATCCAAATGTGCCAAAATTTTTATAGATATTTGCAAAATAATTTGGATATTTTTTCTTAGTCAAATACCATGCAACGCCTTTGGCAAAACTCTCAAGAATTTTATTGGCTTTTGTTAAAAAACTTGACCTACTACCACTCCAATGCGCTGCGTGAGCTAATTCGTGTATTGTTACTGCATAAATTTGTTGCGGGCTAAAACGTGAACTATTAACGCTGCTAAGATGAATAGCTGCATCAGCTCCATAAAACTGTCTTAAAACATCAAAATTATATGCATCACCAGATAAATAGGTTCTTATTTTTAAGGGTCTTGAAGCATCAGCCCCCCAACCAGTCCAATACGGTGGTTGTCTTAAACCGTCCCTTTCACCAAAATAATAATGTGCCGCCGCTCTAAAACAATGTAAAAGATTTGGTACCCAATAACCATGAATAGGACTACTTACTACATTAACAAAATAAGATGACGTTGAACTAGATGTGTAATATGTGTGATTGATTTCTAAATAATCATTAGAATTATTAGTAATAGCATAACTATTATCATATCCTCTTAAATAATATTTTAATACCACTGTATTATTTGCCATATTTAAATATCCTAAATAATTTAATTCGTCCATTGTAAAATTACAAACGCCCTCTGCGTTTGTATAACCTAAATCGATATCGTAATTAAATAGCCGCATGATTAAATTTATTTTTTCTACTGGAGTAAAATAAGTTAATAAATTATAAGGAGGCATTGGGTTATAAGTACTAGAATCATCTAAAACTTTTAAGTTAAAACTTAAATTAATATTTGTACGAGGTGGATCATAGACACCGTCATTGCAACTCATACAAATTATATCGCCAGGATTACTAGGAATATTTTCTTTAATTTTTGGGGATTCATCTTTTGATTTTATTTTTGATGAAACTAATTTATATCCGGGTTTTAAGTTGTCGGTTATTTCTAAGGTCTTTATAAATAAATCTCGTTCACAATTTGTTTTATTAATGTCGTTTTTAGATAATTTAATTTTAGAGTTACTAATTAATTTATCACCTTCAGCATTTTGAGATTGTAAAAAATTGGGTATAAAAATTTCTTCAAGAATTGTATATTTAACCATACTAGGAAAATATTTTAATTTATCTTTTGGAATAGTACCGTATATAAATGTTGGTTTAGTATCAGGAATTGTGGGATCTCTATAAACTGTTTTACCATCCACATTACTAAAATCTACAGGAATCGTTGAAAAATGAATACTTAAATCCCATTTATAAACCGTATCTACATCTTTAAAAGTTTCAGGTTCAATTTTTATATAATAATGGGTTAAAATAGGTCTTGATAAAGTTGTAGATAAATTTTGATAATTTGAATCTTTAACTAAAGTTTCATAAGCTTTTGTTACATTTTTTAAGCTAAAAGGATTCTTTAATATTTTTGGTTTATCTTCTGATATTATAGGTACAGACTTTACACGAATCTCGTTCATAAAATCCTTATTACAACTCTCGTCATAAAACAGCAAGAACGTAATGATAACAAGAGTTACCCCCCCCCCCCGCAATTCTAAAATGGGCGGTTTTTAACATGAGGTTTAATTTGTTT
>JASGCT010000084.1 GCA_030053915.1 Alphaproteobacteria bacterium | reverse complement strand
GCATTAGAAGCGTAGGTGAAACCGGTGTATGGTTAGAACCTGATAATAAAGCTTTGGCTCGTAAAATTTGTGCTATTGGTGTAAGAGCCAGTAGGTGGATTACAATGCACGGTTTAGCCTTAAATGTAACAAATGATTTAAACTTCTTTAATTTTATTATACCTTGTGGTATTCCAGATAAAAAAGTAACCTCTTTAAAAATGGAATTGAACCAAGACGTTAATATAAATTTGGTTAAATTATTAGTTTTACGTAATTTTGAAAAAATTTTTCAAACACAAATATATAAATTTCATGACAACTAAAATTCTTTTAAAATATATCAATATCGCCTTTAGTCTTGATAGTAAAAATGCTTTTTTATTAATTTTACAAGCCGAAAATACAAATAAAAGTATTCCAATTATTATTGGTAAATCAGAAGCCCAAAATATTAATATTTTAGGTGAAAAACTAAAAAGTCCCCAACAGTTTACTTATCAATTCTTTGATACTATTTTAAAATCTTTTCAAATTGAAGTTAAAGAGGTCCATTTGTTTTATATTGATGAAGGCATTTTTGGTGCTCAGGCAATTTTATTTGACCACAATAATTCAGAACGACACCATACTATTGATTGTCGTTGTAGTGACGCCGTAGCTTTAGCGTTACAAAATAATGTTCCAATTTATACGACCCCCAAGGACTTACAAAAATTTAAAACTTTTGATTTTTCTTTTGAAGATGCTGAAACATTAAATTTGAAAAAAGATTTAAATAAAGAAGACACGACCCCTAAGAATGTTATTCAAAAATATGAGGATTTAGATATTGAAAAATTACAAATTATTTTAAAAAGATTAATTGATGATGAAAATTATCTTGAAGCAGCAAAAATAAGAGATTTAATACAAAGTAAGAAAAAATAACTGTATGATTTATTTTTCTTATAGCAAACTAAATTTAGGATTGCAGATAATTAATAAACGCTCAGATGGATTTCATAATTTGAGTTCGGTTTTTTACCCACTTCATTTTGAAGATATTATTGAAGTAATTATAGATACTTCGTTAAAAAGTTCTAATATAAAACTTTCGTTATCCGGATATTCCATTCCAAATTCAAATCATGATAATTTAATAACCCGAGCCTATCGTTTGGTAAATAAACACCACCCTACCCTGCCTGCAATTAAAGTCCATTTACATAAAAATATACCCTTAGGTTCAGGCTTAGGGGGTGGAAGCGCCAATGCCTCAAGAATGCTCCAAATTTTAAACGACAAGTTTTGTTTAAACATAGCGCCCCCCACGTTAGAAACTTGGGCAGCCGAATTAGGAAGCGATTGTTGTTTTTTTCTACAGCAGCGTCAGCCTTGTTTTGTAGCGGGTCGAGGCGAAAATTGCCAACCCATTGAAAATTTTAATTTAGCAAATTATAAGATTGTTTTATTCTTTTCAAACATACATATCTCAACCCAAGAAATTTTTTATAAAATCAGCCTCAACAAGCCCCATATATCTATTGAAAATATTATAAATCAACCCATTGAAGAATGGAAGTTTCAATTAAAAAATGATTTTGAAGACGTGGTTTTTAAAATATTTCCAGTATTAGAAGGCCTCAAAGAAGCCATATATAAATTGGGAGCTATTTATGCATCCATGACAGGTACAGGCAGTTGTCTCTACGGCATTTTTGACAAAAATCATATTTTTAATAAAGAGGAATTTATTCATTATCATAAAGGTATTGAAATAAAAGAGGTTGGCGTGGTTAGCTGAACACAAAAACTGGGAATTTGCGAAAAAGCAACTTTTTTTGATATACTTGTTTGTTCGTTCTTTTTACATATTATTAGCATTCTTATTCGAGTCGCTAAAATGGCTTTTGTTTTTTAGAAAGTTCATCTATTTATTTATTAGTCCAAATATTTTTTGTTAATATTTAATACTAATTAGTATATTAAAATGGTATGACTCTATTCAACAGTTAAAATAATATTTAGTTAAAAAATCTTAATTAAAAAATAAATATTTTTCTTTAAAAAATTCAAAGTAATTTTTGAGATTTTCTACGTTATAAATAACATCTAAATTATCTTGTTCAACAATAAAAATTGTGTAGCTATCTTTGGGAAACCATGTAATGGTATTAGGAAACCTATTTTTTAAATCTTTAAAATATTTAGTGGCTAGTATTGAGTCGCCAATTGACGAGATTGTAATGATAGGAATATCGGCTAATGACTTGGTTAAACTTGTTTTAAATTTAATTTTATAATTAAAATTTTTATTAAAAATATTTAAGCTCCTTTGAAATTCTTTAATTAAACCTTGGTCGATATTGGGTTTAAAGACAAAAACAAAAATAAAAGTATCTTTAATAGCACTGATATTTAAAGCTGGTCCTTTGTATTCTTCTTTAGGTTTGGCTTGATGGGCTTCAATAGAGTCAATTACAGTTTTAATATTTCGAGCCAGAGTATCTAAATTAACTTTTGGCAAAGGCGTGTCGTTAGGTAAACGGACAACCACCTTAGTTTGCAAATACGTTTCTAAATCATATTTAGAAGCAAAAATATTTAGAACACTTTGAATATAAGGTTCGTAGAGTGCTGAATCTTTTTTATATAAAATTTGTTGTAATGTAGTTATAGCTAAGCTGTCATCATCGATTGATGTTGCAGCTTTTGCAAGTAAAAGATTTAAAGGAACAAAAAGATTACCAGTATCTAAGTTTTTATTTTTCAAGTTGGTAATTGCTATGATTACGGCATTGGGTTCGCCAGATTCGAGTAGTTTTTCTAATGTATTATATTGCGACAAAGTGGCTTGGTAGCTTTGTTTTTCTTGTATGGATTTTTGCAGTCCAGCCGAATATTTACCATTAGGAAATTCTGAAATGAGTTTATTATAATAGACCGAGGCTTGAAAAGAATTATTTATTGCGTTATAAAAGTGAAATAAATCGTAATAGATTTGTTCTTTTTGAGTGAGATTAGGATACATTGAAAGAAGTTTAAGCCAGATGGCAATGGCTTCGGGGATATGGTTCCAATAATAGGCTTCGATATCGGCCATTTCTATGTAATTATTGATAATGATATTCCTTAATTTTTCTTTTGCGGCACTGTCTTTAGGTAATAATTTTTTTAAATCTTGGGTTGTTAAAGTTTCAATATTCGGATTGGGTTTTTCAATTATTTTCTTTATAGAATCGTTTTGAGCGATTTTGGCTTCGTTAGGGTTGGTAGTATTTTGAATGGCACTTATTGCCCAATTATCAGCATTGGGAATATCACCCCAAATTTTATTAAAAGCTTTTACCCCTTTCTGAACATTAGACGCATTATTAAAATAAAAGCCTATGCTTTTTTTATCATCATTGGATGCACCTTGTATTTTTTGGAGGTTTTGGGTCAAGGCTTCATTTTCGTAATCCACTACTTCTTCGTAAAACAACTTCAAAATTTTATTTTTTTGGGTTACTTTTTGTTTTAGCCATTGAATAAGTTGTTCAAAAGATTGCGGCGTACTATCAACGGCTAATATTTTTTCGTAAAGTTCTGTACCTTCATAGGCTTCAATATATTTTGGTAATTTGTTGATATAATTATTATAAAGCACAATATCTTTAGGTTTTAATTTATTGATTTGAATTGAATCAAGGGCTAATTTTACAAGGACATATTCTTTTTGATTTAAGGCAATATCAGCAAGTTGGAGACTTGATTTTTGTTTTTGATTAATATTAAAAAATGAGAATTTTATAGACTTAACTAAATAATTTTTAGCTTCAGTGGTATCTTTTTGTTCTAAGTATAAATTGGCTAAGACATAGTAAATGAGATCTTTATTATTTGCATATTTATTTTTTTTGGAAAGAGAAATTAATAATTTTAGAACTTGGTCTTGGCTTTTATCTTGGAATTTAGCAGATAATCTGATATAGTTTAAAAACGCATAAATAGCAATTGTTTTTTGATTGGTTTTTTGGTAGCATTTATAAAACCATTGAGTTGCTAAATCGTATCTCTTGGCACGTTCGAATAATTGAGCAATAAAAAATTTTCTACGGGCGAGGTCGTATTTGTTAAGAAGCATAGGAAGCGACAAAATAAGGTGGTTAGCGGCGCTGTCGTATAAACCGTTTAAATAAAAATTATAGGCAATTTGTTCATTTAAAAAAGGGGCGAGATATTTTGGAAAAAGTTCATCGTTTTTTAAGAGTTCTAATAAACCAACGGCATCGGCAGTTCTATTCATGGCAAAAAGCATTTGTACTTGCCAAATAAGGCTTTCGTTTCGAACTGGTTTTCGTTTCGCAAAATCATACCATTTTTTCTTATCATGATTGGTAATTGTAAATTTACCATTTACCGTAGAAATATTGCTCCCGATGGGTAAATTAATCCCAATTTCATTTTTAGGAGCATAAAAATAATTCAGAAATTCTAATATTTCTAAGCCATCGGTATAATTTTTATGATATAAATATGTTTTAGCTAAAAGAATATAAAAATCATCGGCTAAATCACTTCTAAAATCGTGTAATAAAATACCCTTTGTTGCGTCATCTACAATGGTATCTATATTTAAAGTTGCGCCAAAGTTGGGGTCATAATCATAAAAATTAAGGTCTTCGTCAAAATTTTCATTATAGCCAGCTTTTAATTGTTTCATAAATGTTTCGTATTCAGTTCTGGCATAAAAATAATAATTAAATTCGCTAACCATATTTTGGTAAAAACGTCTAAATTTTGTAAACTTTTTTTTGGCTAAACGTTCAGACGGTAAGGCTTTTTGAGTATACACTTTTTCAGTTTTTATCTTTGCATTTTTATCTTTAAATTTACTCGTATCTTTGTCTTTTTTTTGAAAAAAAGATTTCGAAAAAATAGACTGCTGTGCCATAGATGACAAGGGGTAAAAGCCAAAAATTAGAACTAAAACAACAATAGTTATAATTACCTTAAAATTTTTAAAAATGAGTTGTTCCTTCATAAAAATCAAAATAAAAAAACAAAATTTGAATGCATACAAAGGTTAGTTATTAAAAATTTAGGTTACGTTAAATGATTCGATAAAGATTTAGTGCTATATCTTAAATAGATAAAAAGGGCAACAAGGCAGAAAATAGCACTTACAAAAAAAGGGGCGCCTCCATAATAAACAATTGTTTTATCGGGGTGTGTTTTAAGAAAAAATCCAAAAACATTATTCATTATCAGCGGACCTAAAACAGCAGCAATACTGTTTACACTCACTAAAGTACCCTGTAGCTCCCCTTGATGTGTTACTGGCATTTTAGAAGTTAATTCCGTTTGAAAAGCCGGATTAGAAATTGAACTAAAACTATTTATAAAGATAATAATATAAAGTGACCAAGCCCAGGTTGTAAATCCAAATAAGATAAAAGATAAACAGGCTATAAGATAACCATAAACGATCGATTTTTTATTTCCTAGAGCATTATTAATAGGTTTTATTAAAGTCCCTTGAACTAAAGCCACCGAAAGTCCTACAATACCTAATGATATTCCTATGTCAAGAGGTTTCCAACTAAACTTTTCTATAACAAAAAAGCTCCAATTAGAATAAAGAGAATGAAAGGCTAAAGTCATGAATAAAAATTGTATATAATAGGGTCTAAATTGTTTATTAAAAAAAATTTTTTTAACTGTTTGATGAGGTAGAATTTTAAGTATCTTAAATGGTACTGCATATTTTATATGAATGGATTCTGGTAATATAAAGAATCCATACAATAAGTTCAATAACGAAAGAAATGCAGCAGCAAGAAATGGTGCTTTATGCCCCCAAAAATGGCTTACTACCCCGCCAATCACAGGTCCTAAAACAAAACCAAGCCCAAAAGCCGCACCCAATTTTCCAAAATTTTTAGGCTTTTCTTTAGGGGTTGAAATGTCGTTTATATAAGCGTAACTAGTACTTAACGATGAGCCACTTATACCAGCTATAGCTCTACCAAGAAACAAAACAAAAAGTGAATCTGCAAAAAATAAAATAAGGTAATCAATAAAAAAACAAAATAAAGATAATAAGATAATAGGACGTCTTCCAACAATATCGCTTAACTTTCCAATAATTGGTGAAAAAACAAATAACATAAAAGCATAAGTAAACATTAACAATGAACCAATAAAAGCAATTGAACCCATAGAATTGTTGCCATGATTAAATTCAGTAATTAAATTTGGAATCACTGGGGCAATTATGCCAATTCCAATAAAGTCTAGTAAGACTGTAAAAAAAATAAATATAACAGAAGCTTTTTTATTTTTCATAAATCAAATCGTTGTAATATTTATTTTAACAAGGCATGGTTAAAAAAATTAGGAAGAATTGTATGATATGTTTTGATAAGTTTATCATCATCATGTAAGATTTTTGTCATATTTTCCCATTTTTCTAAGCCATAATCGTTGATGATTTTTGATTTATTTTGTTCATTGTAAAGATAATATTCCATACTTTCAATATTCGCTTCGGGATGAAATTGAGTGCCAATAAAAAAAGGATTAAAACGAACCGACATATAAGCGCGAGGTAATGGAACATGTGGACGATTTTTTTCTAGCGCTAACACTTCAAAATCTTTATAATGAATATAATCTTCTAAATCATCAATAACTTGAAATTCTCTGCTATCAACAATATAAAATGGATTAATTAAATTTTTAAAACAAGGTTCTTCTGTTGAGTGATTGGCGCTGAAATGGCAAGTAAAAATACCAAAGGAACGTGATTTTCGTTTACAAACATTTGCAAATTTATAATATCTACAAAGTAATTGAAAACTATGACATACAAAAAATACATGCCGCTTAGGACTGTATTGTAAATTATTCCACTGTTCCATTTTATGAATCCATGAGAAATAATTTTCAGCCCAAACATCATCATTTTCCTCAAGAGGTGAGCCAGGTCCGCCGCTAGAAATATAGGCATCATACGAAGTATCGGGTACTTCATTTTTAACTCTCACATCAAACACTTTTACCTCAATCTCTTGATTATTAATAATTTGCCATTCTTTAATTAAATTTTTAAAACATGTTATTCCCCAATTAAACGCACCTTTATTTAAATCTAAAATTGCTATTTTATAATGTGCCATAACTTAAAAATAGCTTAAATTAGTATCTGGTCTTAAGGCCAGAATTGTTTTATACATTAATTGAATCGTATCTATGATATCTTGTTCGTGAATCATTTCTACAGTAGTATGCATATATCTTAAAGGAAGAGAAATGAGCATAGAAGGACAGCCCTCGTTAGCATAAGCAAAACTGTCAGTATCTGTACCTGTTGAACGGCTTAAGGTTCGATATTGAACATTTATTTTATTAGTTTGCGCAATTTTATCTACAAAATCTAAAAGCTTATTATGTATTGCAGGCGCATAAGCAAGTGACGGTCCTTTACCACACATAATATCACCTTCAATATTTTTATTTATCATAGGTGTATTAGAATCGTGGGTTACATCAGTACAAATTGCAATATTGGGCTTAATTCTACGGGCAATCATTTCAGCGCCCCGTAACCCAATTTCTTCCTGAACAGCATTTACAATATATAAGCCAAAGGGGAGTTTATTCTTATTTTCTGCAATTAATTTAGCTACCTCAGCAATCATAAATCCGCCAATTTTATTATCAAAAGCACGGCATATAAAATGGTTATAATTTAATTCTGCAAAACCGTCTGCAAAAGTTACCACCGAACCAATAAAGATGCCCAAATCTAATACTTCTTTTTTCTTTCTGGCACCTACATCGATCCATAAATTGTCAACCTTTGGTTTATTTTCTTTAGTTTCATCGGTTCTGGTATGAATAGCAGGCCAGCCAAACACACCTTTAATGATGCCTTTTTTACCCTGAATATTAACCCGCATCGATGGTGCAATTTGATGATCTGAACCACCGTTTCTTTTAACGTAAATAAGCCCATCGTTAGAAATATAATTTACAAACCAACTAATTTCGTCGGCATGGGCTTCTAAAACAACTTTAAATTTAGCTTCCGGGTTAATAACAGCAACCGCAGTTCCATAAGCATCAGTAAATTGAGAATGGGTAAATTGTTTTATATATTTTAACCAGATTTTTTGTCCAGAAGATTCAAATCCAACAGGCGCCATATTATTCATATATTCAATAAGAAATTCTTTGGCAGGCGCTACAATGTGCTGCACTTTTTTAGTTTTTTTAGTTTCTTTCATAAAAATTATTGTTTTTAAAAAGCAAATATCCTATTTTTTTTTTAATTATTTGCAAATTTGTTTATTAATTTTTTTGTTAATAATTAAATAGCTCTTATCTATATTCAAAAATTACTTTCAATAGGTTTGTAATATTAAAATGTTTTTTAAAATTGAAATTTATAATCAATTATGAATTAAATTGGTTAAAAATATTTGATTTTGAAAAAACCATACGATAATTGTAATTAGTGCCAGCCCGAATATTCAATAAAAAACGATTTTTTTTGGTAGATTTGT
>JASGCT010000015.1 GCA_030053915.1 Alphaproteobacteria bacterium | reverse complement strand
AATGGAAATTAATAAATTTGAGAAGTATGGTCAAGAGTGTTTAAAAAATTATTATCAAAAATATGTTCAAGACTGGCACTTAGATTTTGAAATTGAAAAACAAATAAAAGTATGCACAACAGAGGGGATTCATTTAAATGGGCGATTTGATAAGATTGAATTTTTAAATTCTGAAATACATATTATAGATTATAAAACAGGGAATCCTAAAAAAGCAGAAGCTAAACTATTGCCACCCAATCACAAAGAACCACATGGTGGCAGTTATTGGCGACAAGCGGCGTTTTATTATTTATTATTTTTAGAAGAGCGAAAACATTCTATGACCCATCTGCAATTTATTTTTGATTTTATAGAGCCAGAAACGCCTTTCAATAAAGACGCTTTGATAAAAAAATCTATTATTATAAGCTCTGCCGAAATAGAAGAATTTAAAAAGATTGTTGTGGATGTTTGGCAAAAAATAAAACAACACGATTTTAAGACAGGCTGCGGAAAGCCAGAATGCTATTGGTGTGAGTTTGTAAAAACGAATGAATTAAATCAAGCCATTTTAAACGAAAACGTTGAAGAATAATTAAACAGCAAAACTATCGCCACAACCACAAGTACGACTGGCGTTGGGGTTGTTAAAATAAAATCCTTTTCCGTTCAAACCATCCGAAAAGTCTAATTCTGTATTCACTAAATATAAAAAACTTTTTAAATCGGTAACTATTTTAATATCTTCAAATTCAAATACTTGGTCTTTGGGTTTTAATTGGTCATCAAAATCTAGTTTATAACTTAAACCCGAGCAACCACCGCCAACTACACTTACACGCAGAAAATAATTGTTATTATCTTCAATTTGAGCGTTTTTTTTCAGTTCTTCAATTTTTAATTTGGCTTTAGAACTAATAGTTATAGCATTTTCTAAACTTACCATACGAAAAACTAATGCACTATTTTTTCTTCTAATTCTAATTCGGGCAGACTATTTTTTTTACGATAGTCGTTAATGGCGCTTTTAATAGCATCTTCGGCTAGTACAGAACAATGGATTTTTACTGGAGGTAAATTGAGCTCTTCAACGATAGCCATATTGTCAATTTTAACAGCTTGATCGATTGATTTTCCTTTAAGCCATTCGGTTGCTAAGGAAGACGAGGCAATGGCTGAACCACAACCAAAGGTTTTAAATTTTGCGTCTGTAATAGTTCCTGTAGCGTCATCTACTTCAATTTGAAGACGCATTACGTCGCCACACTCGGGTGCTCCAACCAAACCTGTACCTACATTTTTTTTGTTTTTGTCTAAGGTTCCTACATTCTTAGGATTACTATAATGATCAATTACTTTTTCTGAATATGCCATAAAATTTAAATTTAATATGCAAAGGTACGTATTTTTATGATTCAAAAACTAAAAATCAAAAAAAAATATTTAAATTAACATCGCTTAAAAAATATAGATTTAACTTGTAACTTAGATAAAATAAAATCTAATGATTAACGTTAATTTTTGTATGAGACTATTTTTTTTAATTTTATTGTGTTTTTATATAGCAACAACTTCAGCTCAAAAAAGAATTGAGTTCAAAAATGCCTTTAAGGATATTAAAAGTTCAAAAATTGGCGTTGGGGTTTATGGTTTGGGTCAATATGGCGGTGTTTCAGTAAAACTCAAAGACAAATTCTACAAAGGCAGTACTTTAGAAGGTACTGTTTTAATACTGAATCCGTATCAATATAATGCATTGGCTATCAAATATAGTCATCAATTTATTAAAACCCAAACAAATTTAGATTGGTTAGAAATTAATCCATATTTTCATGGCTTAGGTGGCATTTTGGTAAATTTTAATCCCAAAGATGGTCAAGCTGTTTTATTTCCTGCCATTAATGTAGGTGTGGGCTGTGAATTTATGTTTATCGACCAACTTGGACTGACTTTAGAATTAGGATTTGGCGACTTTGTTGCAAGACCCAGCCCATATTTTCAATTTAACGGTGGGGTAGGAGTACACTATTATTTTAAATTGAAGTAATGGTTATTATTTATTAATTGATTGGGTTAAGAAGCCAGTAGAAAGGAGCTTTTAAACGATAATTTGGATTATAGATTGATTTAATATAAAAAATAGCGATTAACAATGAGTTGTACTTTCAATTTATAAAGATTTTATTTTAATTGACCCATATTTGTTGCCTTTTACTCAAAAAATATATGACATGAATGCAACGGAGATGGTTTGTAAAATAAATCCCCTGTAAGTAAATAAATATGATTTTGTTGATAAATCAAGAAAAATTTATTGAAAAATAAAATATAATCTAATAATTTCATATATTTGCAATACAATATAATAAATATTATGCACTTTAGTAGAACTTTGATTGTTGGTTTTTATGGCTTTATGTTACTGTTATCATGTTCCTCCAAAAAGTCTCAAAATAATTCACCTAATATAAAAATTATGAATGAAACGATTACAAATTTCACCAATGTAGATAGCGTTATTTTTGCAAGCGGGTGTTTTTGGTGTACTGAAGCCTTTTTTCAGCGTTTAGAGGGGGTACTTTCGGTTGAATCGGGATATTCAGGTGGTACTGTAGATAATCCTACATACGAAGAGGTTTGCGATAAATCAACCGGACATGCTGAATGTATCAAGCTTAAATATGATACCACTAAAATTAGCTTTGATGAGCTATTGGAAGTTTTTTTTAAAACTCATGATCCTACAACATTAAATAGACAAGGCAATGATGCAGGACCCCAATATCGAAGTGCTATTTTTTATTACAATCAATTTCAGAAAGATAAATCAATGTATTACATTGAAACACTTAACGCAGAAAAGGTTTACGATAATCCAATAGTTACTCAAGTTGAACCTGCCAAAGCCTTTTACTTAGCTGAAAATTATCATCAAAATTTTTATAATAATAATTCCAATCAAGGGTATTGTAAATTTGTGATTGAACCAAAATTAGAAAAATTTGAGAAAATATTTAAAAATAAACTTAAAAAACACAATTAAAAAAATGCGATTTTTAATTATAGTCTTTTTTTTAGTTGTATGTACGCAATTTGTAAATTCTCAATCACTTAAAGACAAACAAAAAACGTTTACGTTACAAGATACATTAAGAGGAACTTTAAATGAAAATAGACAAAATTACGATGTATTAAAATATCAAATAACTGTTAAACCTAATTTCAACGAAAAAACCTTACAAGGTTCGGTAATTATGATTTTTAAAGCGAACCAAGATTTAAATACACTTCAAGTAGATTTACAACAACCCATGCAACTAACAAGTGTAAATTGTACTGATAATCAAATACATTTCAAAAGACTTTATAATACTTATACGCTTCAATTTAAAAAAACACTGGTTAAAAATGCAGTGTATGCAATCACAATGAATTTTGATGGGAAGCCCAAGGAAGCGATTCGCCCACCATGGGATGGAGGCTGGATTTGGTCTAAAGATTCATTGGGAAAAACGTGGGCGTCAGTGGCTTGTCAAGGTTTAGGTGCTTCGGTGTGGTTTCCGTGTAAAGATCATCAATCTGATGAACCAGATTCAGGTGCCGTCATTTCAGTTGACGTGCCAGATGATTTAATAGCCATTGCAAATGGTAAAAACATTCAGATTAAAAAGACGAGTGCTCAAACAAAAATGTATTCATGGGAAGTAAATAACCCTATAAATACTTACAATATAGTACCTTATATAGGAAACTATGTAGAAATAGTAGATAGTTATGAAGGCGAAAATGGTACGTTACGTTTAAATTATTGGGTACTAAACTATCATAAAAATAAGGCACTCGAACATTTTCAACAAGTTAAAAAAATGTTGAAAGCCTTTGAGTATTGGTTTGGACCTTATCCATTTTATAATGATGGCTTTAAACTTGTTGAATCGCCCCATTTGGGTATGGAACACCAATCGGCTATTGCGTACGGGAATAAATTTAATAACGGCTATTTAGGACGTGATTTGTCTGGTACTGGCTGGGGTTTACTTTGGGATTACATCATCATTCACGAAAGCGGCCACGAATGGTTCGGCAATAATATTACCACCGCTGATATTGCTGACATGTGGATTCACGAAGGTTTTACAATGTATAGCGAGGTGTTGTTTATTGAATATTATTATGGTAAAACAGCCGGGCAAGAATACGCTTTTGGGCTTCGACCCACTATCCAAAACGACATACCAATAATTGGTCCTTATGGTGTAAATGAAGAAGGAAGCAATGATATGTACACGAAAGGTGCGAATATTATTAATACCATTAGAAATAGTCTTAACAACGATGATAAGTTTAGGCAAATTTTAAAAACTATGAATCAAACATACTTCCATAAAATTGTGAGTTCTCAACAAATTGAAGATTTTATTCAAAATCAAACCCAGCTTGATTTAAAAGGGTTTTTTAACCAATTTTTGCATACCACAAAAGTGCCTCTCTTACATTTAAATTACAATACTGAAAATCAAACGTTGACGCTTAAATTTGATAATGTTGTAGATGATTTTAAGATGCAAATTTGGCTTGATTCATCAAAATCTTTAATAGTTTCTAATTTACCTACTACTATATTACTTCCTGATTTTTCAAAAATAGATTTACTGAAGTTAAAATCTGACCTTGAATTTAAATATTATCTTAAAGTAAATAGTTATTAATGAAAATTAAAATAATGGGTTTTATTGGGTGTGTATTAGCATGTCATGTTGTTTTTAAACTTAACCGCCCAAGCCTGATTGGAGGAAAAAATATTCAGGTTAATAATTGGGGTGCAACTCTGAACAATCAGTTCCAAAATAATATTTCAAAAGCTATTAAAATCATTGATAACAACAAAGTTAATACAAATATTAAAGGTACTTGGTTAGGCTTAGTTGTTTTAAATTTATCTATCGGTTTAAGATTTTAATTATGATAAGTCAATTTAATTTTTTAAAACCCTGCTTTCATAACCAACGCTATCTGGATAGTCGTTTTTTTTTAATAGCAGGTCCTTGTGTTGTAGAAAGTTTTGACAATGCCAATACTATTGCCCAACAGGTAAAGCATATTTGTGAAAAACTTCAGATACCATACATTTTTAAAGCGAGTTATAAAAAAGCGAATCGAACATCTAAAAGTTCTTTTATGGGGCTCGGAGACGAAGCAGCATTGAAAATTATTCAAGACATTGGCAAAATACATAATATACCAACCATTACGGATATTCATAGTGAATCCGAAGCCGACATGGCAGCAGACTATGTAGATATTTTGCAGATTCCAGCATTTTTATGTCGTCAAACAGAACTTTTGCAAGCGGCAGCCAGAACTCATAAAATTATCAACATTAAAAAAGGTCAATTTTTAAATGCTGAAGGCATGAAATTTGCTCTTGAAAAAGTCCAAGCCGAAAATAATCTATCTGTAATGCTCACCGAAAGGGGTAATAGTTTTGGTTATCAAGACTTGGTGGTTGATTTTAGAAACCTTAAAATTCTTCAAAATTTTAAAGTACCCGTTATTATGGATTGTACCCATGCCATTCAACAACCTAATAATACCAGTGGTATAACCTTAGGAACGCCTCAATTTATAGAAACGATAGCCCGTGCAGCAGTCGCTAATCAAGTAGATGGTATCTTTTTAGAAACCCACCCGAATCCTCGTGAAGCCAAAAGCGATGGCGCCAATATGATTGCTTTAGATAATTTAGAAGCGCTTTTAAAAACTCTTGTTAAAATTAATGATGTCTTAAATTAGTTTTATGATAAGAAACAAATATTTTTTATTATTTTTCTTAATTATTACCGTTTTTATTTTTAATAACTGTAAAAAAATTACGCAGACTCAAACCTCTGAAATTCAACCAGCCGATACCAATAATCAATCAAAGATAATATTTGCTGTAGATATCGGAAATAGTAGTATCCCTTATATTAAAATACAAACCAATAATAAAATTTTAACCTCTCCTAAAGTACTAGCAAGTTTTGAAATTTTTCAAAATAAAAAATCAATTTTTAATTCACCAATTGGCATAGAATACCGAGGCTCAACATCGTTTCGACTTTCTGATAAAAAATCTTTCGGCATTGAAACCCTTGATTCGCTTGGCGAAGAGACCGATAAATCTATTTTTGGATTCCCTGAAGAAAGTGACTGGGTATTAATTGGTGATGTATATAATATTCAAGATAAATTTCTTTACGACCCTACTTTAATTTCGCATCATCTGGCTTATCAATTAGCTAGAAATATAGGCGATTACGCCAGCCGAACGATTATGGTTGAGTTAGAATTAAATGGTGAATATCAGGGTATCTATATGTTTGGAGAAAAATTAAAACGAAATTCAAATCGTATCAATATTAAAAAATTATCATCCTCTGCTACCCAAAGCCCTGCAATTACAGGGGGATATATTTTTAAAATTGATAAAACCTCCGGAGACGACGTTGCCCCGGGCATGCCTTTTGATTACTATTTAACCAATTGGCAAGACGATTATGCTTATAATATCAAGAATAGTTTTAGATCGAGATACAGCACAAATGGCCAACTTACAGACCGCCAACTGTATTTACCTAAATTAGACACTGAAACTTATTTTTTGTATGAATATCCAAAAGCAGATGATATTACGTTGCTTCAAAAAACCTACCTTCAAAATTATATTGATAGCTTTGAAAACGCATTAATTCATGATGATTTTACAAAGAATACCAGAACTTATACAAATTTTGTAGATATTAATAGTTTTATAGATTATTTTATTATCAACGAGTTGTGCAGAAATATTGATGCCTATCGCATTAGTACATTTTTATACAAAGACTATAACGCTAAAATAAATATTGGACCTGTTTGGGATTTTAATTTAGGCTATTATTGGGGTGGTCGCGTGCCTTCAACCGATTGGATTATAAATTATAATACCTATCAGCCCGATGATTTGTGGCAAGTGCCTTTTTGGTGGCAACGATTATTGGCAGACCCTGTTTTTACAGCAGCGCTAAAACAACGCTGGGCTGTACTAAGATCTGACATTTTGTCCAATACCAAAGTTATTAATTTGGTTAATAATATTGCAGATAATCTTATTTCGAACGGGGCTATAACACGAAATTTCAATAAATGGAATGCGTTTCCTATCGATTATAAAACCGCCATTTCAAATTTAATTCAATATTTTAACAACCAGTTTCAGTTTATGGATACTAAAATTAAATCTTTATAAATAATTTAAAGATAATTTTAATAATTTGCTAAAAATAATGTAACTTTGTCTTGTAAAAATGAAGTTTATGGCTATAGAAAAAGTTATTTTACCTAAACTAGGTGAAAGTGTTATGGAAGCAACTATTATTAGATGGAAAAAACAAGTTGGTGATCCCATAAAAAAAGATGAAACTCTGGTTGAAATTTCAACCGATAAAGTAGATACCGAATTGCCAAGTGAGTTCAGCGGTACAGTGGTTGAAATTCTTTTCCAAGAAAATGATATTGTACCAATTGGTAAAATAATAGCTACCATTGAAACCGAAACGCATCGAACTTCTACTTTGAACACAAATCATATACAAACTCAGGCACAAGCGCTACCTTTGGAACCACCCCAGCCTGCTCAAATTCTGAAAGAGGTTTTAAATTATGCACCTCAGGAAAACACACAAAATTCACAATCGTTACATATACCCAATATTGCCAACCGTTTTTATTCTCCTTTAGTTTTAACAATAGCTAAAGAGGAGCGTATTTCAATGCAAGAATTAGATACAATTCCAAGGACAGGGAATGAGGGGCGACTTACAAAACATGATTTGTGGCAATATATAAAACACAAAAATGAAGCACACCCTGAGCAAAATAATGTACAAGTGTCGAACTCAATTGAAAATTTTGAAAAAAACAAAGAGCCTCATTTGCAG
This sequence comes from Alphaproteobacteria bacterium, assembly GCA_030053915.1. Classification (GTDB taxonomy): domain Bacteria; phylum Bacteroidota; class Bacteroidia; order Chitinophagales; family Chitinophagaceae; genus JASGCT01. The sequence continues at coordinate 33,799 of JASGCT010000015.1, read as the reverse complement.
ACTGATGATATGAAAATAGTTAAAAATGTTACAAATCAATTAAACGAGAACTCGTTTTCAAAACGAACTATTACGAAAACGGACGATGCAATTGGAGGCGCTATTTTTGAAAAGCCAAAACAAAATTCAGGTATCTTATCCGATTTAGAAGAGGTTATGCCAATGGACAAAGTTAGAAAGGTTATTGCTAAGAATATGCTTGAAAGCCGTAAAATTAGTCCCCATGTTACGTCATTTATCGAAATTGATGTTACTAATTTAGTGCAACTTAGACAAGAGTTAAAAACAAATTTTGAAAAACGCGAAGGCTTAAAACTTACGTTTACTCCAATTTTAATCCATTGTTTATTAAAAGTATTACCTAAATTTCCACTTATTAATAGCTCGGTTGAACAAGATAAAATTATAATAAAAAAGTATTATAATATAGGAATGGCAACGGCTTTACCCAATGGAAATTTAATTGTACCAGTAATTAAGAATGCCGGAAATTTAAATTTAGTTGAAATAACAAAAGCAGTCAATAATTTATCTGAGGCAGCTCGACAAAATAAACTTACAATGCCCGATATTGAAGGGGGCACTTTTACGGTTTCAAATATTGGAAACTTTGGTAGCATGATGGGGACGCCTATAATTTTGCAACCACAAGTAGCTATTATTGCACTTGGTCAGATTAAAAAAAGGCCTGTAGTTATCGAAAATAGCTGGGGTGATTCTATTGCAATTCGCCAAATTATGATTGCTTCTTTAAGTTACGACCATCGTATTATTGATGGCGCCATGGCGTCTAAATTTTTATCCGCTTTTGCTGATAGTTGCGAACATCTTAAAATTAATTTAGTATAATTAAATAATTACATGTCTTTTATAAAACGCGTAGTATTTATATTTTTACTAAGTTTTTTAAGTTTAAAAGCTGCTGCTCAGTATTCTGAAACATTAAACAAGAACCCGGTAAGTTTTTATTATAATATTCCACTCCATTTTCATATTTTTTTTAAAGATGGTGAAGCTATGGGGTCACCTAACAATCCTTCCAATCCACTCAACACCCATTTTTTTTCTATGATAGATACTATTAATAAAATCTACAGAAATTATAATGGTAACAGTGTCAACACCTCGGTTCAATTTTATTTAGATACTATAGGACCCAATGGAAATAAAACAACGTCTATTACACGATCTCAAGGTACTTTAATATCGCCTAATTATGTCAATGGTGTTCAAATTTTAAATAAAAACAATCCTGCCGATAAAATTTTTGATGCCTATTATTGTAACAACTCTGGTGCTGCCGATTTTAGCCTTTTTTTTAATACGATTAATACCTGGGATCCCAATAAGTATTTTAACATCTATTTTGTAGTCCCTCCAGCTTCTAATTGTGCATCGGGCTTTCAACTTGCCTATCGTCCTCAAAACAATATTAGTGCCGCAAGTACCGGAATCATGATGGATATAAATTCATTTACCCCTCGACATTTTGCCCATCAATTAGGGCATGCTTTGAATGTGTTACACACATTTGAAGGGGATGATAGCTTGGATTTTATTGTGTGTCCAAAAGACAATTTTACGGATTGTGATGAAAAAAATGACTTTTGTTGTGATACCGATCCCCATAATAGAACGGATACAACGGCAAACAACCCTTGCTCAACCGATTTAAATCTTTGGCAAACTAAAACAAGATTTAATCTCATGAATAATTATAGCCAATCGTATGCTTTTACTGAAGACCAAAAAAGTAGAATGATTAATGCTATTGAATCGTTTCAAAGTTTGAGTGTTGTTGCAAAAAAAATATTTCAATTTAAACTTGGACTACGCATCTTATTAGATAAAACAGTTTATAAAGACACGGCTGTTATTGCTGATACGAATTCTCAATATCGATTTTCATATCAAAATCCCAATCTTCAACTTTGGAAAATTAAAAACATCAAACTTATCACATCGGTTGATACTACTATTATTTCAAATGATTCTATTAGTAATTATACACTTTCTAAGGTTTTTACAAATGCCAATTTAATAGTTACCTACGAATTAGATACATTTAAAAATTCTTATGTAATTGTTACAAAAACCAAAGGTGGCACGGTATCAGTTCCAGAAGAAAGTATTGTGGCTAAGGGTTCTAATTTAACCATTGCATTAACACCAGACCCTGGATACGTTATTGACAGTGTTTTTATTAATGGCATTTTCCAAGGTTCTAATACTACGATGGTGAATCTTTTAAATATTCAAAGTACAATACGGGTTCTTGTAAAATTTACAAGGTTTGTGTCTCCTACCGATCCGTTTATAAGACGTTTAACCAAATATATTCTTAAACCTGCAACACAAATAGCAATTATTGGTAGAAACAATGTTGATTTTATTATTGAACATGCAATAAAAAGAACAAAACAATCTTTTAATTTTTTTTCAAAAGCGCTTCTTGTTGGAACTCAAGATACAACCTATGAATTTACCCTTCCAGCTAATTTAGAAGAAGGATTATATTTAGTGTATGGTAATAAAAATGGGCTCTATTCAGAAAAATTTATTTTTAGAATTTATTATCATGATAGTATTAAAGTTATAGGATGGGGCGATTCAAGATATGGTCAAATTGAAGCTCCCAATGACCTTAAAAATGTTGTAAAACTAAGTCTTGGCAAAGATTTAAATGTGGCTTTGAAAACAGACGGAACTGTTGTTGAATGGGGATTTGTAGGTTTTCCAATTCTGAATTTCCCGTCTAATATTGATAATTTAGTGGATATTTATATAACGCCATCAAATTTAAGAATTGGTTTATTATCAACTGGAACCTTAATAACATGGGGCACAACAAGTATTTCTGTACCAGATACAATAAAAGATATTATTGTTTTTGGAGGCAATAATCAAATTAATGTTGCTATCGACTATTATGGAAAACTTAATAATTTTAGTGAATTTAATTTACCCGAAGACACTAATTATTTACCACCTAAAGAAGCGCTTTTAGATACCATTGTATCTATCCATGGTGGTAATTCGTTTATGATCTATGAAACTAAAAATGGTAAACTTTATAATAAAGGAATTAATAGACTTTTTGATACGATTAGTAATGTTAAATATTTTAGTAATCAATTTTATAGCACTACTCTTTTATATAAAAATAACGTGGTCAAAGATGTTAGCCCCATCGCCCTTAATTTGTATAATTTAAAAAATTTTAAAAAATTTACACGAGGTAACGATTTTATCTGTGTTCTAAGACCAGACTCGACGGTGTTTACTTTTGGGTCTGATAATATTTTAGGACAAGTTACAACACCTTATTATTTAACAGATATCTTAGATATTTTTTCGGGCGAGTATTATAACTTAGCTATGATTAGAGATGTTAAAATTAAAACCAGTGCTTTAAATAGTTTTGGAACCATTTCTCCAACCAAAATTGTAACAAATCTTGGCGAAAGTTATCAAGTTAATTTTACCCCAAATTCGGGGTATAAGGTTGATTTTATTGAGGTAGATGGTGTTCGATATTATGGGGATCTTGCTAATTATCGGTTTACAAATATTCGTGTGCCCCATGAGATACAAGTTTCTTTTATTAAGGACGATAGACCGATATTGAATCTCACTAAATTTATTTATCAAATTGGCGACACAGCTATTATTAGAGGTAATAATTGCTTAGCTTTTTTATTGAACTATGGTAATACAACACAACCCATTCATTTAACTCCAATTAAACAAATTGTTAATAACGGAAGCGGGTTTAGTGAATATTTTGTAATTATTCCAACTGGAATACAAGAAGGCATTTACACTTTAAGAGCTTATAATTTAATTGATACAACTCAAATTAATTTATGGTATCTCTATAAATATGACAGTTTGCTGGCTATAGGTTGGGGTAATAACGATTATAATCAAACTATTATTCCTTCGGATATCGGATCTGTTGTTAATGTAAGCGCTGGTAACGACATAAGTATCAGTTTAAATACCAATGGTCAATTTAAATTTTGGGGATTAGTGCAATCTTATCCGCTTTCTAAAATATATTCACTTGAAAATATAGTTGATGTTTTTAGTGGACAAGGTGGTCAACTTGGAGTGGTATTGAGCGATGGTCGTATTGAAGTATGGGGTAATAATTTTAATAATCAGAACGTTAATTATCAATATGCCAAACACGTTATTAAAGTAGTTGGGGTAGAAGGTGCCTTAATTTGTTTAACTTGGGACAATACCATCGAAGTATTTGGTAGTGGTGATTCTACCTATCTTTATATGCCACCGCCTTTACCTACAAATAAAAGAATATTAGATATTGTAGGCGGATTAAAAAGTGTAACAATTTTATATGTTGATGGTAGTACGCAAACCTTTGGTAACACTGCCGTTAATTATGGCTATAATCAAACTCAACCACAACCTGCAATTAGTTTTTTAAACTTTTCAGTAAAAAATTTTAATTATATAGGGCAAAATAATGCCTATCAACTTTTTAGTTATGGAAGAACAAATTCTTTATTGAATGTATCGGGATTGCCTGAACTTAAAAGCCCGGCATTAGGCGAAAATTTTGTGGCTGGTATTAAAAGCGATTCCACCTTATTTGCTGCAGGAACATCGAATGTTTATGGTATTTTAGAACCACCTCCTTATAAAGATATTAAAAAAGTTGTTGCAGGGAGCAACTATGCCATTGCATTAGTTCCTTATATCATTATAAATACGAATATTGGTAAAGGAATTGGAAGTATTTCGCCCAATAAAATTATCTTCAAAAATCAAATTGGTTCAAATGTAAGAATAACCTATTCTCCATATATGAACTATGGTTTTGATTATATTCTTGTTAATGGGATAAAAATTACGGATTCAATAAATGGCTATACATTTTATAATGTTTCAACATCTCAAACAATTGAAGTATTTTTTATAGATTTATCGTACCCTTATCTCACAAAATTTGATGGGTATATTAAAAAACCTCAAGATACTTTAGAAATTACAGGTAGAAATTTAACCTCAATTATTTTTAAAAGAGGAAATTTTAAAGATTCTATGATTATAAGTAATTTTATTTCAATACAAAAAATAAATACTACTGATACACTTTATAAAGTAAATATTCCGCATCAACTTACCGAAGGGTTATGGATAGTAAAAGGGACAAATGGTAATCAAATTACTAATAATCAACTCCTTAGAATTTATTATTTTGATAGTTTGCTTGTAGCCACTTGTAGAGATACTTTGCAAAATGCCAATAAATATCCCAACACTTTAAATAACCTCATTTATATAAATACAGTAAGTTATCTTAGAAACGATTACGCACTTTCATTAAATAAATATGGGGTTGTTTCAGGTTGGGGTTCCTTTTACGATAATAGCAATGTGGATCAAGATTATTTAAATAATGCTGTTGATGTCTTTGCAGGTTCTGTAAATCAAAATTTTTTATTACAACACCAAGGTTCTTTGTTTGGTTGGGGGAATAATATTTATCAACAAGCAACAGTTCCTAAAGGACTCAACAATGTTTTAGATGTAACAGCACTTGGCAATCCCGGCACCAACACTAATTATTTCAATGTGGCACTTTTACAAAATGGTACTATGTTTGCTTGGGGCAGGTACGTTGATTCTGTTTATATTAAAAAATTAGCAGTTTATAAAGATGTAGTAAAACTAGATGGCAATTATGCACTCACGGATTCTGGAAAGATTATCGATTTACTAAACCCAATTGGTTATTATAATCTATTGGCACCCTATTCTATAAAAGATTTCTATAAACGTAATCAAAATTCTGGTATTGCTTTACTTAAAAGCGATAGTATCATTGTTTGGACGAATAATAATGTTTCTAAATATGCTAATAGAGTATTTAATAAAATTGCCTTTAATAGTTTTAATATTGCAGATATTAATAACCCTGATACAATAAAGTATTATAATACAAATTTTACCAATAGTAGTAGCCAAGTTTATACACCACCTCATTTAAGAAATATGCGTAGCATATATAGTGGTTATGATAATTTTTATGTTTTATTTAAATTAGATATTAAAACGTTTATTATTAAAGATACTGGAGGTAACATTAGCCCTAATATAACGGTAACATCCTTTAATAACAAAAACAGAATTCTTTTTACACCAGATCCTAATTTCGCTGTAGAATATATAGAATTGAATGGCGTAAGAATTTTTGATTCTTTAGAAGGCTATACATTTAACAATATTAAAACACCCCAAACAATTGGTGTCTCTTTTGTGCCTCTTAAATATCCAAAAATTATTAGCGTTAATAAATATATTGCCAAACCTTCAGATACGCTTTATGTGGTTGCTAGAAGCATAAAATATTTTCAAGCAATTAGCCGTAACTTAAAATATAAAACTACTATTAATTTTATTAATTATACACCCATTTCTAATTCCCGTGATACTTTATATACCATCGTTTTACCAAATCTACAAGATGAAGTATGGAAATTCATTGGTTTTAGTAATGATTCGTTTTCTAACACACATTTAATTAGAATATATAACAATGATAGTTTATTAGTAAATGTTTTTGGTTCTGGTAATAATAGTTTTAATCATCGTACCGTTCCTAAAACGATCACAAATGCAGTTCAAATATCTGCTAAGTTAATTACAAACGCTTGCTTAGATAAAAATGGTAAAATTACGTTTTGGGGTCAAAATGCAAGTTATTTAGACCCATTAAACTGGAACATAAATCTGTCTAAAGTAGTTGATATTAATATGGGATTAAGTGGCAAACAAATTTTTGCACTTTTAGGCGATGGGCATGTTGTTGCATGGGGAAGTGATGATTATAGTTTGGTTAGTAACGTTGATAATTTTTATGATATTGTTGATATTGATGTAGCTTTAGATGCTGGTTTTGCAATAAATGCTTCTGGCAAGCTTATTAGCTGGGGCGATAATAAAAACATTTATAGTATTGAAACTATTAACCCTAACGATACTCAGGTTTACCTTGCCGCTGGATTATACCATGTACTTATTTTAGATAATAATGGTAAATTCAAAGTACGCGGTAATCCCAGTTTTAGAATTTATTACAATCGCAATTTGCCTGATACAAATCAAACCTATAACGCAATTGCCGCCAACGATTTATTTAATGCTTCATTAAATAGTAACGATTCTGTTATTGCATGGGGTGTGGAATTAAATAATTTTGGTATTAATAATACGCGTATTTTTTCTACTCAAAATCAACAAGTTGTTCGTGGATACACCTTTACAGCCGCTTTGAAAAATCAAACCATACAACTTGCGCTAGATACAATTTATAATAACTTACTTGTTGTACCAAAGCAGCTTTATAATGTTTATAGTATTGCCGCTGGTAATAACCATGTTACCAGTTTATTTGTACTTGGTGTTTATACGTCTGTTATCAATCCAGAAGGCGGCACTATAACCCCATCGTTAATTTTAGGCACATTGGGCAGAAACGTAACAATCAACTTTCAAACCAACAAAGGATTCGAAGTGGATAGTGTTTTTTTAAACGACCTACCAGTTATTGTAACTAATAATCGTTATACAATTAGCAATATTTTACTTAATCAAACAATACGCGTGAAATTTAAAGTACAAAAATTTACAATTACACCAATTATTATTAACGGTATTTCAAACCCAAGTACTCCTCAAAGTGTCAGTTATTTTGATACATTTAAATTTTCATATATCCCTATAGATTCTCGCCGATATAGTATTGATAGTGTTTTAGTAAATGGCAAGTTAGTAAACGATTCCACGTCTGGTTTTACTTTTATAAAAGTAGATACAAATATAAGATTAAAAGTAGTATATACAATCAAAAAATTTCGGGTTAAAACTACGGTATTTAATGGCAATGCATCACCGAACGATACCTTGGTTGACATCAATAGTAATTTGGATTTAAACTTTAGTGCTTACTTAGGTTACGAGTTCGATTCTATGGTTATTAATAATATTAAAATACCATTAGCTTCCAACCTTAATAATTATCAAATTACCAATATAGAAGACAGTACCTATGTGTTTATATATTTTAAAATTAAACGATTTAAAGTATATACCCAAGCTATTAATGGTAGTATCGAGATGACGAGCTGGGCTGATTATGGAAGTTCTAAAACTATTCATTATCAACCAATTACAGGTTACGAAGTGGATAGTATATTTTTAAACAATAATTATTTAATTAATAGTCGCGATTCACAAAGCCAATATACAATTAATAATATTACCGATACAGCGTATTTTTTTGTTAAATTTAAAATTAAAACGTTTCTTATTAGAATTACTACAATTAACGGTTATTTAAATAACGACCTTAATTTGACATCACTTAATATTACCGTGAATTATGGGCAAAATATTATATTTAGTTATTTACCAAAATCGGGCTATTTACTTAGAGAGGTTGTAATTGATGGTGTATCGATTGGAAAGGATTCACCTACAAGTTTTAGTGTGAATACTATTACTAAAAACTACTATATTGAAGTGCGATTTAGACCTTTAATTTTTGCAATCATTGCCAAGGTGGAATTTGGAAGCGTAGTGCCTGCCGATACACAGTTTATAAATTTTGGACAAGATGTGCAATTTAAATATTTTCCAAGTCCCAATTGTACCTTTGATAGTATATTTTTAAACGGTGTTTTTTTAACTAAAGATTCTTTACAATCTTATACGCTAAGAAACGTTACCGATGATGGTGTTTTAAGAATTGTTTTTAAACAGATTAAAGTAATACCTTATGAAATCATTACCCCTAATGGCGATGGTATTAACGATTATTGGTATATATATAATATCAATCGTTTTCCCGAGAACGAAATTATTATTTATAATCAATTTAATATACCAGTTAAAACGTTTATAAATTTTCATTATTTAACGCGTTGGTATGCTACAGATGATTTTGGTTTTACAATACAAAATGGCAATTATATATATGTAATTAAGTTGTTTAATAAAGGAAATTTAATTTATAGAATTGGCGGTCCTTTGATAATAAGACAGTAGTAAATATATGCCAGATTATCAGCTCAAAATCATATATTCGTGTTCGATATTATCTTCGAGATAAAAATGGTTTGTACTTTCAAATCCCAATTCGTTATAAAAACGTTTTAAATAACATTGGGCGCCAATTTTAATATTACCATTTCCAAATAATTGCCTCATTTCTACGATAGAACGTTGCATCAGTTCTTTGCCTATACCTAATTTACGATAGTTTTTATGGCAAACCACACGCCCAATAGACATTTGAGTATATCCTAAGCCGGGTTTTAATAATCGGGTACTGGCTACCAGCGTATCACCATCCCAGCCCATTAAAAAATAGGCGTCTAAATCTTTATTGTCTAAATCTTGATAAGCACATTTTTGTTCTATAGAAAATACTTCAAGTCTTAACTGAATTGTTTTGTAAAGTTCTAAGACACTGAGCGTATTAAAATGTTTTAAAGTCCAAACGAGTTGCATAATGTTGGTTTTAATTTAGGTTCAAAGATAGTAAAATTTTGTAATAAGTGCGAATTTTTGTTTTTAAAAATGAAACTGTGTTATTTTTTAGTTACAATTGATTACGTATTAAGGTGTAGAAAAGTAAAAATATTTAATAAATGTTTATAAAAGTTACAATTTAAATCGTAATTTTGCTTAAATAACAATCAATCCCATAAAAAAATTCAAACATTAATTAAAATCTATGGAATTACAATTAGAGAATTTAAAATATCAGAACACCGCTATTCAGGCAGTCATTAAAGTGTTTGAAGGCACAGAAAAAAATACTTTTGACAATGCTTGTATTGAAGGCATCCGTTCTAATTTTTGTAAACTAACAGCGAAGCAGTTAGTTTACAATATCAAAGCTATCGCTAAAGAAAACGGCATTGACGAAGAAAAGGCAAAGTATTCAGCCGACAATGACCTATGTATTGAAATGGAAACGGGAACAGGTAAAACACTTGTTTACATCAAGACCATTTACGAGCTATACAAACACTACGCTTTTACCAAGTTCATAATTCTTGTGCCATCAATTGCAATCAGACAAGGAACCTTAGGAACATTCAAAACCTTTGAAAAGCAATTAGAAAGCATTTACGGTTTTAAGGTTTCTGCGTTTGATTATGACAGCAAGAAACTAAATAAAGTAACCAAGTTCATTGAAGAACAACATCCGCAAGTTATGATTATGACGACTGGTGCTTTTTCTTCTGATGACAGAATTTTAAACAGAACACAAAGAGAAGATTTGTTTAATAATCTACCATACATTGACGCTATTGCCAAAGTGCGACCCATCATTTTTATGGACGAACCACAGGAAGGAATGGACAGCGACAATATGATAGAGCGTTTAAAAACACTTTCAGCAGAAGAAAGAAAAGAGCGATACAGTAACAAAGCAGACGACAGAGAAAAAGCAATTTTTAAAACACTTGACCCACTCTTTAAAATTCGTTATTCGGCTACACACAAAACTGTTAAGAATTTATTGTATCGTTTAACGCCTTATGACAGCTACAAACAAGGACTGGTAAAGAAAATTGAAGTATTGACTGTTACTGAAAAAAATGATGAAGCGAATATAAAAATTCAATTTTCGGAAGTAAAAAACGAAAATAATAAAATTCGTGGGAAACTAAAAGCATGGAAACTAAAAGCAGGAAAGTTTGTTTTTGAAGAAACAAATTGGTTAAAAGATGGCGATAATCTTGGCGAAAAAACAAACAACCCAAGCTACCTAAATTACAAAATAGAACAAATTAGCAAGAATTTGATAACTCAACAATGGTTTATCAGTTTTCAAAATGGGATTGAATTGCAATTAAATAATGCTGCTGGTAATATTGAAATTGTATGGGCTTTACAATTAGAATGGCTTATACATCGCCACTTTACAAAATCTCAAAAATTGCAATCAAAAGGTATCAAAGTTTTGAGTTTGATTTTTATTGACAAGGTTTCAAACTATATGGGCGAAGACCCAAAAATTAAAAACCTATTCGTTGAAAAATACAAAACCATTTATCCCCAATACAACCATGGTAATATTCCAACAAGCCAACACATTCACCAAATACAAGGTTACTATTTTGCCCAAAATGCAAAAGGTGAATTTTCAGATAATGAAGGAGGTCTAAAGGAACAAAAGAAAATTTACGAACTGATTTTACAAAAGAAAGACGAATTGCTGACAATTGGCAACCCAATTGAATTTGTGTTTTCTCATAGTGCTTTAGGCGTTGGTTGGGACAACCCAAATGTTTTTAACATTGCAACATTAAATACTGCTTACTCTGAAATTCGTAAACGCCAAGAAATAGGTAGAGGTTTGCGGATTTGCGTAAACCAACAAGGACAAAGAGTTTATGAGAATCCAAAAACGCAAGTAGGCGACGAATTGAATTTATTGACAATAATTCCAAATGAAACCTACGAAACTTTTGTAACCCAATATCAAAAAGAAATTAATGATGTGTATGGAACAACGATTGCAGGAGCAAAATTAATTCATAATCATAAAGGAAAAGACATTGATATTACAGATATAAAACGAAATAAAACAGAGAAAATTGATAGTGCTTTTAGAAAATTTTGGAAGTTATTAGCAAAAAAAACAGATTATACTGTAAACTTCATTCAAAGTGAACTAACGCTGAAGTGTATTGCAGAAATAAGTAAAATAAAAATAAATGATTATTTAATTGAGAGTTCAAGCCGAAGAATTACATCAATTACGGAAGAAAATATCAATTCCGAATTTGGAGGGGTATCTAAAAAATTATTAAAGGCATCGTTTCAACCATTTGATTATGTAGAAGAGTTTAGCGAGGGCACTTCACTTGATTATAATTCAAGTTGCACTATCCTCTATAAACTTAGCAATCATGAGCAGTTCATCAAAAATCCTCACTTTTTTATTCAAGAGGCTATTAAAATAGCCAATAATGTAGAAATGAGAGAATTGCAAAGAGGGTTGGTTTATCATGTTGTAGGGGAAATGGAGGGACAATTTGATGATTTGTTTCCAGATATTATCAAACACAGGAAAGAGAAAAATTTATTGGGTGGCATTGAAGATACACCCAACAGAGGCGTTTATGAAGGATTTGTATTTGACAGTGAAGTGGAAAGATGGTTTGGAAAAAGAGCAGATATCGACCCAGAAGTAGTGTGTTTCATCAAGTTACCAAGCTGGTATAAAATTCCTATACCTATTGGGAAAAGACACACAGCTTTTTATGAACCAGATTTTGGTTTAGTAATGAAACATAAAATTTTGAAAGATGGCAACGAAAGTGAATTTTACTTTGTAATTGAAACCAAAGGTACGAATGATATTAACGACAGAGCAACACTAACCGAATCTGAAATTTATAAGATAGAATGTGCTTTGAAACATTTTAAAGCGATTGGGGTGGATGTACATTACAAAGCTCCTTTAAAAGATTATCAAGTATTTAAAACACAAGCTGAACAAACAATATTAGAAAATACTCAAAAATAAGCAATGGAAAATATAAATGACTTAATGCCTTTGAGCAAAGACTGGAACAAGGAAAGATTAACACAACTTAAAAATCTTTTCCCTGATTTGTTTACCAATGAGGGCAAACTGAATATAGAAGAACTTAAAAAAGTGGTTGACCCTGCAAGCGTTTCAGAAACGGAACGGTATGAGTTTAGATGGTTTGGCAAAAGTGCTTCAAAAAGAAATGCTTTCACTCCAAGTAATGCTACTTTAATGTTTGATGAAAGCAGAAGTGTAAACCCAACAGAAAGCGAAAACATCATTATTGAAGGTGAAAATTTGGAAGTGTTAAAATTATTAAGCGGCAGCTATCGTGACCAAGTAAAGTGCATTTACATTGACCCACCTTATAACACTGGTGGCGACTTAATATACAATGACGACTTTTCTCAAGATAAAAAGGCTTATTGGGAGGATACGGGCATTACAGAAAACGGAATTAAGATAGATACAAACATTGAAATTGATGGACGCTATCATAGTAACTGGTTAAATATGATGTATAGTCGTCTTTTAATTTCAAGAACCTTATTGAAAGATGACGGAGCAATTTTCATTTCGATTGATGACAACGAAGTTCATCATCTAAAAAAACTTTGTGATGAAGTTTTTGGAGAAGAAAATTATATCAATACAGTTTCAATAAAAGCAAAACCTTCAGCAGGTGCGAGTGGTGGCGGTGAAGATAAGAGGCTAAAGAAAAATACTGAATATCTAATGATTTATGTCAAGAACAGAGACATAGATGCCCTTGATTTAGATAAAGCTTATGACGAGGTGAAATTGACTGAGCATATTCAGTATATGCGGGACGAAAAGAAAAGTTGGAAATACACAAGGGTTTTAAAAGAATTTGGGACAAAAGAACTTACATCTACAGTTAAAGATGGGGATGGAAACGATATTAAAATCTATACTCACAGTGATTATGAAATGAAATCCATCTCTGAATTAATTGAAGAAGAAGGCTTATCAGAGGAAGAAATTTACAAGAAATACTTCACAAAGGTATTCCGTGACACAAATGCCCAAAGTTCAATTCGAGGTAGAGTAATGACCGCTATTGGTAAGGAAGATGGACTATTTAGTATCGAATACGTTCCTCGTAGTGGAAGAAATAAAGGACAACTTACTACAGTTTATTATAAAGGCACTAACAAAGACCAAATTGCTTGGTTGAAAGACATCGCAGTTGAAAACGGAACAGATATTTCAATCAGAGCAAAAACTGGAACTCTATGGTTGGATTTTAACTGGAATAATGTTTCCAAAGAAGGAGAGATTTCATTTCCTAATGGTAAAAAGCCTATTGCTTTTATTCAACGTATGCTTGAACTTTCTACTACTGCAGAAAATGAAGATTTAATACTTGACTTTTTTGGTGGAAGCGGTTCAACTGGACACGCAGTAATGGATTTAAATTATAAGGACAATGGCAATCGTAAGTTTATTCTAATACAATTACCAGAAACAACAGAAAACGAAACTGATTTAGTTAAAGCAGGTTACAAAAAAATAAGCGACATTACCATTGAACGCAACAAAAGAGTAGTTGAAAAACTAATTGAAGACAAGAAGAAGCAACAACCCAACTTGTTTACCAACGGACACAAAGACGATGCAATTAAAGGTTTGGGTTTTAAAGTTTTCAAATTAGTAAAATCAAATTTCCCACGAATAGAATGGGCGCCCGATGTGGAGAAATCAGACGAAGAAAATATTGTATCACTAATGGCTTACATCAAAGAAAAAGAAGCACAATTGGCAACCATTTTCAATCGTGAAGAACTATTGACAGAGATTTTATTAAAAAATGGTTTTCAGCTAAACTACAAAGCCGACAAACAAGACCAGTTTAAGAAAAACGAAATTTTTTTAGCCACAGACGGCATAAAAGAAACCTTGATTTGCTTAGATATTACCATTGAAGCCGACACAATAGAGTATTTCAAAAAGCACACCGACAAAAAATTCATTTGCCTTGAACGTGCCTTAGACACAACCAAGAAATATAACTTGAAACATTATTTGGGTGATATGTTTAAGGCGTTTTAGTAATGGACACGTAAACGACTTTTCCAGTTCTCAGTTTCAAACAAATTTGTTACCCAGATTATTTTTATTGACGGTATCTCGAAATTTTTAAGTGTAAATTTTAGAAAAAATTTTAATAAATTACAAAATATGTTAAAAATATCCTATCTTTGCTTAAATTTGAAATTATGAAAATAAAATTCTTTAAAACCCTTGGTTTTTTAATGGCTGTGCTTTTAACTCAATTTAGTTTTAGCCAAACTTATGTTAGTCAGCTCTCTGATGCAGACATAGCAAAAATTAAATCAGAAGTCTTAGAAACCCGACAAAATGTTGTTAAGAACTTAAAGGAAGGTAATACTAAAATGCTGGATGTATTATTTACTGATAATTTTGTCTTTTACCAAGGTGCTCAAACCCAAGAAGATAAAATAACAAAACAAGATTATTTTAAACTTATTAAAGAAGAAAAATATTTATTACACAATGTTATTCATAACGAATCTAAAGCAGTTGTTGTAAATTCAAATTTAGCATTAATTACTGGTATTGTAGAAGTTGAACGAACTTTACATGGTAAAAGAACTACTGAAAAAAAATCTTTTACAGATGTTTATATCAATGTTAATGGGGTGTGGAAAAGTGAAATGTATGAATATCATGTGATTCATTAAATATAATATATAATCTTAAAATTATCTAATTTTGCTTAAATTTTTAACTATGAAAAATAAACTTATGAAAACCTTCTTTACAGTTGGTATTTTAATGTTAACTTTTATAACATACTCACAAACCCCAGTTGCACAACTTTCGGATGCAGACATTACTAAAATTAAAGCTGATATTAACAGCGCACAAAATCTATCAGAAGAAGTATTAAAAAAAGGAGACAATAAAACCTTAGAAACCCTTTATTCAGATAATTTCGTTTTCTTTGATGGCGCCCAAGATGATAAACACAAAATTTCTAAACAAAATTTTCTGAAACTTATAGAAAGTAAACAATATATACTTCATGATGTTAACTATATTGAGTCAAAAATAGTTGTTGTTTCATCGAATTTGGCGTATATGAACAGTCTTAAATTTATTGATAGATCAGATAATGGTACACGAAAAAAAATCAAAAAAACAATCATCGAATTTTTCTCATTTGAAAATGGTGTTTGGAAAAAACAATTAGTTATAAGTGAACCCCTCAATAAGTAATGTTTAACAAGAATATTATCTTTTTTATATGTTTGTTGCTCGGCTCTAAGTTAAGTGCCCAAAACACAAGTTCTACAGATTCGGTTGTGCAATTATATGGCGTTGTTATGAGTTCCGATAGCTTAAAAGGGATACCATTAACCAGTGTTATAGTAGTTGGCAAAGGGAGAGGTACCATTTCTAATTTTGATGGTGTTTTTTCGATTGTTGTCTATAAAGGCGATCGCATAAAATTCTCTTGCGTTGGCTATAAATCTGAATTTGTAACTATTCCTTTAACTTTAAAAGATGACAATTATAGCATCGTACAACTTTTAGTAGATGATACGGTTACACTTCCAGCCACTGTTTTAAGACCCCGCCCCACGCGCGAACAATTTGAAAGAGATTTTGTAAATAATGATGTAAAAGATGATTTATACGAAATTGCTCGTAAAAACACCCAGGGGTTAGACCAAACCTTATTATACCAAAATATTCCTGTAGATGGTGGTGAAGCCTTTAGCATTGTTCAACTTCAAAATCAAGCCAGGTATTATTCTAACGGACAATTGCCACCCCAAAATATTTTTAATCCCTTGGCTTGGGCTGAATTTATTAAAGGCTGGAAACGCGGTGATTATAAACGCAAGAAAAAAACCAAATATTAACCTTGATTTATTTTAGCCACTGTTCTAATAATTAAATCGGTAATCGCTTTGAAATGTTGTTTAGATATTATTTTATTATCTTGCAATACTGCTGGTTTTCCACTATCACCCGACTCGCAAATAGCCAGTTCTAAAGGAATTTCACCTAAGAAATTTAAATCTAATTCCGAAGCTAATTTTCTACCACCGTTTTTACCAAAAATATAATAACATTCATCAGGGTGTGCCTCGGGAATAAAGTAAGACATGTTTTCAATTAATCCAATTATAGGAATATTCGATTTTGCCTGTTGAAACATGGCAATTCCTTTTTGGGCATCTAATAAAGCAACTTTTTGGGGTGTGGTAACAATAATAGCACCTGTTACAATTTGCATTTGCATGATGGTTAAATGAATATCACTTGTGCCAGGCGGCATATCGATAATTAAATAATCTAAATCGCCCCAATCCACGTCATTAAAAAACTGTTTTATGGCACTGCTTGCCATTGGTCCTCGCCACACCACAGCATTTTTATCTTCTACTAAAAATCCAATACTCATGAGTTTAATACCATAATTTTCAATCGGAATAATTACTGGTTTGCCATCTTGTTCGTAAACTTGCGGCTTCTCATTTTTAACATCAAACATTAAGGGAAGGCTCGGTCCAAAAATATCAGCGTCTAATAAACCAACTTTTGCTCCAGCTAAATGTAAAGACAAGGCTAAATTAGACGACACTGTACTTTTTCCAACGCCACCTTTACCACTAACCACCATAATGATATTTCTAATTTGCTTTAATTTAGGCTTTACATAGTGTAATGCTTGATGCCCAAAGCTGATATTTACAAGAGCCTGTTTATCTACCAATAAATGAATGGCGTTGGTACAGGCATTCTTCATCATATCTTTCATAGGGCAAGCTGGCGTAGTTAGCTCAATCATAAACGAAACATGCATACCCTCTATCACTAAGTCTTTAATCATATTTAAACTGACTAAATCTTTTCCTAAATCTGGCTCTTCAACATTTGAAAGCGCTTCTAAAATTTTATTTTTATCTAACATATACTATTAATAATTTATATCTAAAACAAATAATTTCAAATAATTTTTATCTTGATAAATTTCGGGCATAATTTTATAAACAATTTTAAAGGGGCTGCCAGATTTAACGATGGGAAATTTAAAGGCTAAGTTAAAACCAATACCAGAAATTTTGGTTTGATTTTGTTTTAACGTAAATTGAATATGGTGGTCTTTTACAATCCTTGAATAACCTGTATCATAAACATGTTCAGTCATAAAAATGGGCTCTAAGTTTTCAGGACCATAAGGTTCTAACCTTTGCAACATATTGTACATATCAAAATTAATATCTTTGAAATCAAGCAGGGCATTTATTTTTAAGGTAGGGGTTTCATGTTCAGGTTTTATATGTTTGCGAACATACTGTTCGAAATGCGAACTAAATTTTTCATAATTGGCTTCAGGTAAGGTCATGCCAGCGGCGGCAAAATGACCTCCATAAGACAACAAGTAATCATGACAATCAGCAATGGCTTCATAGATATTAAAGCCATCAACACTTCTTGCCGACCCTGTTAGAATTTCGCCACTTTTGGTAAAAACAATAGTAGGTTTATAATGTTCTTCAACTAAGCGGCTGGCAACGATACCTATGACGCCTTTATTCCAGGTATCATTATAAACAACAGTTGTTTTTTTGATACGATTGGAACTATCTTTAAAAATCATCGACAAGGCTTCGGTATATGTTTCTTTATCTAATACTTTGCGTTCGGTATTATTTTTATTAAGCTGTTGTGCATATTCTAATGCGGTATTAAAATCGGTGGCTGTAAATAAAGAGACTGCATCCTTAGCATCGTTCATTCTACCGGCAGCATTTATCCTAGGCGCTAAAACAAATACAACGTCTTTTACTTTTACTAATTTATTTAAATTAGAAGACTGCATTAATGCTTGAATTCCAAAACTTGGATGGGTGTTCATTTTTTCAATGCCTAAATTAGTTAGTAATCTATTTTCACCAATCATTGGTACAATATCGGCACAGGTAGCTAATGCCACATAGTCAAAAAAACAAGTATATTTTTCTTTGGGAAAATCAAAAAGATTACTTAAAGCACAAATGAGCTTAAACACAATTCCACAACCACAAAGGTTTTTGTCGGGGTACAGACAATCGGATTGTTTGGGATTTAAAATGGCAACTGCTGGTGGTAGCGTATCACCTGGTAAATGATGGTCGCTAATAATGGTTTCAATTCCAGCCGAAGCAGCTTTTGTAATGAATTGAACCGATTTTATGCCACAATCTACAGTTATTATTAGTTGAATTTGATGTTCTATGGCATATTCGATGGATTGCTCAGAAATACCATATCCTTCTTTAAAACGATTGGGAATATAATACGACACTAAAGGGCTTAATTTAGATAAAAACATATATAAAATGGAGACGGAGGTTGTGCCATCTACATCATAATCTCCAATAATTAAAATTTTTAATTTGTTATCTAAAGCATTTTTAATTTTCTGGGTGGCTCGGTCCATATCTTTCATCAAAAATGGGTCGAATAAATGTGAGGGGTTTTTTGAAAAAAAATAATGAGCTTTCTCAAGCGAATCAATGTGACGTTGCACCAAAATTCTACACATAAAATCTGGAAGTTTAAGCTCAGATTTTAAAAATTCAACTTTGGTGTTGTCGGCATCAAGTATTACCCAATTTTTTTCTTTCATAGTTATTTTTTTCTGTCAATAATATAGTTTGTAATTTGTATTAATTCATTTTTAAAAACGGAGTCATGGCATTCAGATAGTAAATTTAAAGCGTCATGTTTTAATTGATTTAATTTATCTTGTGCAAAATCAAATCCTTTTTTTGCGGAGATAACGTCTTTAAGTTTTAAAGCATATTTTTTTTTATGGCTATTTTTAGCAAGATAATTAAATTCTTCTTTTTCATAACCTTTAAGCTGTTGATACGTATATATTACAGGTAAACTAAATTTTTTTTCTTTTAAATCGTTTAAGGCTAATTTTCCAGAATTATAGTTTTCAAAATCAATTAAATCGTCTTTTATTTGAAATGCTAAACCAATGGTTTCACCATATTGAAACGCCAAATCTACCCAGTGTTTATCTGCAGAAGCACACAAGGCGCCAGCCGCACAAGATACAGCAAATAAACTAGCTGTTTTTTGTTTCACTACTGTATAATAAATTGTTTCATCCATTTTGCCTATACGTGCTGTTTCTAACTGTAATAGTTCACCTTCGCTCATATTTTTAACAGCTTTTGAAAGTAATTCTAACATATCATAATCTTTGTGTTCAAGTGCTAAAAGCATGCCACGAGATAATAAAAAATCACCGGCTAAAACAGCAATTTTATTTTTCCATAAGGCTTTTATAGAAAAAAAACCACGTCTAAAATCAGCTTCGTCAACTACATCGTCATGAATTAAGGTTGCCGAATGAAGAAGTTCTACTAAAGCCGCTGTACGATAGGTTTTTTGATGACAAGTGCTAAATAATTTATTCCATAATAAAACTAAAAAAGGTCTCAATCCTTTCCCTTTGGTTTTAACAACATAATTTAAAACAAAGTTTAGTAAATTATTGTTAGTTTGAAAACTATTTTTATAATATTTTTCAAATTCTACTACATCCGAGCCCAATATATCTATAGTTGTCTTTAACATTCGTTGCAAGGTACAATAAATTATGGTAATATTTTTATAATTTAATTTATTTTATGAATCAAATTTTAAATTCGGGGACACTATTATTATGTTTAAATTATGTTTAAATGGTTTATTTTAATGATAGAAAATTAAAATACGAAAATATTCGTAATAAAAAGTTAAATTTTAAAAAAAAAATATTTTATTGATAAGAAAATAGTTAAATTTGCAAAAATTTACTAAATATGCAAAAAAATTTTAAAATTATTGGATTCGCTGTTGTTGCGAGTGTAGTTACATCGGTATTGACACTTTTTGTGTTTTCAAAATTTAGTTTTAGAAATGGTGATTATGGGGTTCAAAAATCAGGAAAAATTCCTGTAAATTATGCTGGTTATTTTGGTGATGACAATGGCAAGCCTTTAACAGATTTTACTGTTCCTGCGCAAACAGCCACGCCAGCAGTTGTTCATATTCAAACCAAAACCAAAGCTCGGGAAATAAAATCGAATCAAAGAAGGCGTGCGAATCCTTTTGGCGATCCTTTTGGCGATGATTTTTTTGATGATTTCTTTGGCGGTCCACAAAGAATTCCCGAACAACAAGCCAGCGGTAGTGGGGTTATTATAAAAGATGACGGTTTTATTATTACAAATAACCATGTTGTAAAAGATGCCGATGAAATCAGTGTAACTTTAGCCAATAATAAATCGTACAAAGCTACTGTAATTGGTACAGATGCCAATACCGATTTAGCTGTTATTAAAATAGAAGAAACTAATTTACCTTATTTAGTATATGGCAATAGTGATAACGTTAAATTAGGGCAATGGGTTTTAGCTATTGGCTACCCTTTAAATTTAGATGTAACGGTTACGGCGGGCATTATAAGTGCTAAAAATAGAAATATTGGCGTTAACAGATCCGAAGGCGGAGCGGCAGCACCTATAGAATCTTTTTTACAAACAGATGCGGCGGTTAACAAAGGAAATAGCGGCGGTGCTTTAGTAAATACCAATGGTGAATTAGTAGGCATTAACTCTGCAATTGCCTCGCCAACAGGTACATACGCAGGCTATTCTTATGCTATTCCTGTTAATTTAGTAAAAAAAGTAGTAAACGATATTGTAAAATATGGTATGGTGCAACGTGCGTATTTAGGCGTAAGTGGTATAACGGCTGGAACTAAAATTCCAACCGAAGATAAAGAAAAAATTGAAAAAGAAGCTGGCATTAAATGGGATGAATTACCAGAGGGCGTTGTAATTGTTGATGTTATAGAAGGCGGTGCGGCAAAAAAAGCCGGTCTCCAAAAAGGCGACCTCATAACTAAAATCAACGATATTGCTATTAAAACCATGCCCGAAATGCAAGAACAAATAGCCCGTTTTAAACCAGGCGATAAAGTTGTGGTTACCTATCAAAGAAAAAATAAAACTTATACTGTAAATTGTATTCTTAAAAATAAACTTAATAACGAAGCTATAGAAAGAACTGTAAATATTATCGATAAATTAGGCGGTACCTTAGAACCCATCGATAACAATACCGCAGCAAAATACAATGTTAATGGCGGTATTTTAATTAAGAAAAAAGGCGAGGGTTTACTTAGTAAGTCTAAACTTGAAGAAGGTTTTGTAATTGTATCGGTAAACGATTTAGATGTTACAAGCTTAGATGAACTTAAACAAGCATTCCAAAAATTTCAAAATGAAAAAGTCGTATATATTATTGGATTTTATCTTGGTAACGACGGTATGTATCGCGTGCCATTAGAATTGAATTCAGATAAAAAATAAAATCTTTTATAAATATCTATTTTTAAAATTTTTTAAAGTAATTTTTCAAAAATGAATCTAAGTATCAAAGAATTGTCACCACATCTTTTTTGGGATGTTGATGTCAATAATTTTGATTTAAATAAATATCAAGTTCAAGTTGTAACAAAGGTTTTACAATTTGGTAATTGGAATGATTGGAAATTGCTTATAAAAGGCTATGGTATAGAAACTTTAAAAGATATTTGCCTAAATATACGAAGCCTTGATGACAAAACACTTACCTATTTAGCAACAATTTTTGAAATAGATATTAAATCTTTTAGATGTTACAAAAACAAACCGTTAGCCCCAAACTTTTGGAACTGTTAGATAAATTAATGAATTTAAAAGAGTTTAAAGAATTTATTTTAGTCGGTGGTACATCTTTAGCCCTTCAAATGGGACATAGAGCGTCAATTGATATCGATTTATTTGGTGCTTCAAACATCGATGAAGAGCTATTTACCAAAACTTTAAAAAGTTTAGGGCAATTTGAGGTTTTTACAAAAAGCAAAAATATTTTAATATGTTCTATTAACGGTATAAAATTAGATTTTGTTAATTATAACTACCCTTTATTACAAGAAATTTTATATATTGAAAATATCAGAATGGCTTCTAAATCTGATATTGCAGCAATGAAACTTAATGCGATATCTGGTAGAGGTAGCAAAAAAGATTTCATTGACTTGTTTTTTTTATTAAATGATTTTAGTTTACAAGACATGTTAGATTTTTATAAACAAAAATATTTTGATGGATCGATATTTATGGTTATTAAAAGTTTAACTTATTTTAATGATGCTGATATAGAACAAACACCCACTGTGTTTTATGAATTTAATTGGGAAAATTGTAAGAAAAAAATTATTCATGAAGTAAAAAAACTTTCAGATTGAAAAACGGTTTATAATTTATTCAAGCTTTTTAACCGAAATTTTTTAAAAATTATTTTTTAAAAATTAAATAACTTTTGCCAAATTAAAATGACTTAATTTATCATGGGCATAGTCTAAATCTACCACAACTTTTTTGGTATTAGATTTAGGAAGCTCGTACATAAAATCTGTAAATATTTTTTCACAAATACTTCTTAATCCACGTGCCCCAATTTTTAATTCTAAGGCTTTAATAGCTATGAGTTCAATAACTTCGGGCATTACAACTAACTCTATATCTTCTAACAACATTAAATATTGGTATTGCTTAATAAGTGCATTTTTGGGCTTGGTTAAAATATTCATTAAATCGGTTTTCTCTAGTGCATTTAAATGGGTTAACACGGGTATTCTGCCAATGAGTTCTGGAATGAGTCCAAAATGTTTCAAATCGTTCGTAGCAACAAATTGGATAATATTTTCTTTAGAGGTTTCTTGAATTTCTTTGCCTTTAAAACCGATACTATTGGTATTTAAACGTTTGCCGATAATTTTATCTAAGCCGTCAAACGCACCGCCACAAATAAAAAGAATGTTTCTGGTATTAATTTTAATCAGTTTTTGTTCTGGATGTTTGCGTCCACCTTCTGGGGGTACTAAGCAGTCTGAACCTTCTAAAAGTTTTAAAAGACTTTGTTGCACGCCTTCACCGCTCACATCGCGGGTTATGGAGGGATTTGCCGATTTACGCGATATTTTATCTATTTCATCAATATAAATGATACCTTTTTCAGCCTCAGCAACGTTATAATTACAATTTTGTAACAAACGGGTGAGCATACTTTCAATATCTTCGCCCACGTAGCCAGCTTCGGTAAAAACTGTGGCGTCAACAATGGCAAATGGCACATTTAAATATTTACTAATGGATTGTGCTAAGAAGGTTTTACCCGTACCTGTATCACCAATCAATAAAATATTACTTTTGTCTATCTGAATATCTTGTTTATCTGATTGATTGGGAATAACTTGAGTTCTTTTATAATGGTTATATACCGCAACAGAAATTATTTTTTTAGCTTGGTCTTGACCAATGACATACTGGTCTAAATACTTCTTAATGTCTTTAGGTGCGTGCAATTCAAATTTTTGAGGTTCCTGTGTTAAGGCGGAACTATGTATTTTAATAGAATGCGAATTTTGTCCAACCATAGATTGGTAGCCTAATATAAGACATTCATCGCAAATATAGGCATTGGCTTCGCCTTTGAAAAGTACTTTTACTTCTGATTTTAATTTGCCACAAAAAGAACAACAAGGCTGTTTAGTTTTAGGTGAGGCCATAATTTATTTTTCAATAAGTTTATCTACAATACCATAATCAATGGCTTCCGAGGCATTCATCCAATAATCTCTCTCGCAATCTTCTAAAATTTGTTCGATTGATTTTTGACAGTGTTTGGCTAAAATTTTAGCTGTAATATCTTTAATTTTTTTGATTTGATTGGCTTGAATTTCAATATCGGTGCTATTTGCTTGAAAATAGCCACCAATGCTGGGTTGGTGAATCATCACTTCAGCATGAGGATAGATAAAGCGATGACCGGGTGTGCCACAACATAATAATATAGAACCCATACTAGCGGCTAAGCCCATAGCAATGGTATGTACGGGGCTATGTATGAGTCCAATGGTATCATAAATGACTAAGCCACTGGTAATAACGCCACCTGGACTATTTATATAGAGTTTGATAGGGTCGCCGGGTTTGTCGTATTCTAACAATAATAATTGTTGCACAATTTTTTGAGCGGATTTATCATCCACACCTCCCCAAAAATAAATGGCTCTTTTTTCAAAAAAATATTGTTCTAATTTTTTATTTATAAAACCAAAATCGTTTTCTTTTTTCGATTTGGGTTCATCGTCGTCTTCAGCCTTAAAATTGGTTTTGATATATGGGTTCATTATGGACATACTATTTGTTTTTATTTATAAGTACTTCATCTACGATACCGTAGCTTTGGGCTTGGGCAGCGGTCATCCAGAAATCGCGTTCACAATCTTTATGAATTTTATCAATATCTTGCCCGGTATGATGCGCAATAACTTCGTACAACTCTTGTTTTAATTTTTTGATTTCATTAGCTGTAATGATAATATCGGTAGCTTGACCGCCTATGGCGCCACTGGGTTGATGCAACATGATACGACTATGTTTTAAAGCGGTTCTTTTTTGATGTTTACCTGCACTTAAAATAACGGCACTCATACTGGCGGCAATACCCACACAAATTGTTGCGATGTCTGATTTTAAATATTGCATGGTGTCGTACATACCCATTCCGGCATATAAACTACCGCCTGGGCTGTTGATATACATTTGTATATCTCGTTTATTATCAACACTTTCTAAAAATAATAGTTGGGCAATAACGATATTGGCAACATCATCTGAAATGGGTACACCCAAAAAAATAATGCGGTCCATCATCAATCTGCTAAAAACATCCATACTGGCAACATTTAAAGGACGTTCTTCAATGATGTAAGGTGTTATATAACCAGTAACATTTTTGTTGGTAAAATTTTGATAGCTATTTAAAGTATTGGAATTAATGCCGTGTCCGGCGGTTGCAAACTTAGTAAATTCTTGCTTCATTTTTGTTGCATGCTTCATAAGCTATGGATTATTTTTTTTCTTTAAAATGTCATTAAATTCTTCGAAACCTACAACTGTATTGGATAGCTTGATAAGTTTCTTCGATTCATCAAAAATCTTACGAACTAATAAACTACTATAGGTGTTGTTAACTTGTTCTTCATTTTTAATTTGACTTTGAATGTAGTTTTCTAAATAGGAACCCATGTTGGGAAATGAACCAAATTGGCTCATAATTCTTTCGCGAATATCGTTTTCTATTTGTTCACGGGTAATGGTTATTTCAAATTTATTTTGAAGTTTTTTAAAAATAAGTCTATTTTGTAAATTTTTGATAAACTCATTGATAGCTGTTTCTTTGTCGGCTTGATTGTTATCAGCAAAGTTTTTTTCAGTTTGTAATAAATGATTTTCAATCACGTGATGGTCGATATGATAGGGGTATTTTTCTTTAATTATTTTATAAAAGCTATCATCAGAGTCGTTGGTTGTTAATTGTTCATGTAGCTTGTTTAATTCGGTTCTGAGGGCTTCTTTACATTCATCTTCGGTGTTTATATTGGGTTTACCAATCATACGTTCAAAAAGTTCTGCATTTAATACTGGGGGGTCTTGGGTATAAATGCCTTCAACTATAAATTTATAGGAAGAATTTGGGTCTAATTGTTCATAGATTTGATGTCCAACCCTTTTTTTAGCATCTTCGCCGAAACAAGCTAATAAAGTAGATACAAAACTATAGTTTTTGGTTTGATTCATGAATTGTTCTTGAATGGCATTGTCAAAATTCTTCAATTGTGTTCTAAAATTCAAAGGGTTAGCTTGAGCATCACTATTATTATCGATCATGTATTGAATGGTTATTTCAATATTATCTTCTTGATTATCAATGGTTTCTTTTTCAATATCAATATAAAATCGTTTCAATGCATCTTGGTAACGTTCGTTAAGTTCAGCATCTGTGAAATTAATAATATAGTTATTTATGGAAATGTTATTAAAATCAATGTCGAAATCTGGAATGGTTGGAAATCCCCAGGTCATGGTTACATGTGAGGGTTGGTTGTGGTTGACGCCAGAAAAATTATTTTCGTTAGGCATCATTTCAAAAAGGGGTTCGTTGGTTTTTATATAGTCTTTTAAATAGCCTTCAACAACTTCTATCAAATTTTCATAAAAAACAGATTTTCCATAAATATTTTTAATATGTTGAACTGGTACTTTTCCAACTCTAAAGCCTTGAACTTGAGCACTTGAGGCTATCTTTTTTAACTTTTTTTCATATTGAGGTAAATAATCTGCTACCTCAAAATCCATCGTTAACATGTCGTAGTTTTCACTAACATTTTTTCTTTCAAATTTTACTGCCATAAATTTAACTTATTATAAACGGCAAAGTTACTAAAATATCTTTGAAAAACCAAGATTTTTAAGAAATTATTAAAATAAACGATATTTTATGTTCTTATAATCAAAATTTTGGGGCTTCGTCTCAAAAAAAATGCCTTTTATCTCAAATAAACTTATTTTAAAAAAGTACCGCATAACTTTGCAAAAATAAAATTTTAAAAACAAAAATTTAAAACTATGAACAAACATTTCAAACAAAGCTGGCTCTTAGGTGGCTTAGCAACTATGTTCACTTTAGCATGTAACAAAGCGAACCAATTAAGCGATTTAGAAACACAAAACATCGCTACAGTCTTAAGCAACATTAAAACCAATTCTAATGTGAGCGGCGCCACCTTAAACACCATTGCTATTACCACTGCCGAAGTAGTGTCTGGATTTAACTTTAGCCCTCAAAGCCGATTAGGTGCTTTTGAATCGGGTAACTATGCAGATGCCAATAATATGGTAACATATTCAGATAACGCGGGATTAAATTACGAAGTATTCCACGGAAAAGGCGGCGGTTCTGGAAAAGGCGGCGGTAAACATGATGGCGGTGGTATTAAAAGTGGCTTGTTTTCTATAGACGGTATTAGCTTATTAGCCGCAAATGATACACTCTTAGCCATTACCGACTTTGAAAATATTAACGAACATGCCAAAAATTTTTATGGCTATGCGGTGGGTGGGGCAACCATTACCCATTACGATGCCTCAGGTGCAGTATTAACCAATATCGCCAGTTTATTGCCCACACCCACACTGGGTTGTTCGCAAGGTAAACATAGAAGTGGTAAGCATTTAGGACTTTATGATGCTTTAAATATCGATTCATTATTATCTACAGTTGCTAAAACAGTTATAGACTTTGGTACGGGCGTGAGTGTGGCTTATCAAGGCGATACAGTAACCCGGTCTGGACAAATTGTGATTACCCGAACAGGTACGTATCCTAATACTGTTCAAGCCGCAGAATTTGTAAGTTATTATGTAAACGGTATTGGTGTTTCAGGTAATAAAACCTTAACCACAACTAAAACGGTAACCAATGATTCGATTATTTATAATAGTTATAATATTGTTGGAACTGGAAAATTAACGTTTAGCGATAATACAACGGCAAGTTTACAGGTCAATAAATCTAAAGTGGTTCAAGGCATTATAAATGTAACTACCAAACATTTTACTTCTGGAACTATTACAACTACGGCTAATAACAGCAGTGTTTTGGAAAATGGTACTACATTATATAGTTATGTTACAACTCAAAATTTGGTTGAAGATTTAAGTTGTACTACGCGTCGTAAACCTAAGAATGGTATGATAGATATTAATTATTTAGCTAATGTTATCACTATCAATTTTGCAGGGACATGTGGTAGCACAACCCTTACGGTTACTATTAATGGCGTCGTTTATACTCGATCTATTTAAATTGTAATTTAATATGTTTTAAAAGGCTACTTTAGAAATATTGTAGCCTTTTTTTGTTTAAAAATAAAATCTTAAAATAATAATATCTTGCAAATAAATTGTATATTTGTGCTAAAAACATCCAAATATTAAAATAGTTAAATTTGAATTTATGACCTACTTAAATGTATTTAAATAAGATGCGTATTGTATCTAAACATATTGTATTTCACATAGTTGGTGCAGTTATTTTTGTTTTTTTAATTCCCTATATTTTTTCGATAGACCATAACAACAATGACAGAGAAAATTTTCATGAGAAGCCCGAATTTAAAGAGTTTAGAGACAATCAGCCGCATCGTAATACAAGAAACGAAACATTTTTACCTCAACCACCCAAAGGAAAACCACCACATGGTAAGCCCATGGAAATTAAAAATTTGTACCAACAAAAAGTAAATACTAATATAGTTATTATCATTTTCTTCTACCTCAATTTATATTATTTATTCCCTAAGTATTGGATTAGAAAAAAATATGCTTTATGGTTATTATGGATTATGGTAGGTGCCACCTTGACGTTTATAGTGCCTATGATGTTAAATGGAAGATTGGGGCGTAATAAACCTTTTTTAGCCGATTTGCAAATCTGTTTATTTTTGTATTTTACAGTGATTTTAATTTCGATGTTATGGAAAGAATTTTCTTTAAAAAACGAAATTCAAATTCAAAAAACGGCTGCAGAGTTGCAAGCCATTAAACTTCAAATGAACCCGCATTTTTTATTTAACTCACTCAATTCAATTTATAGCCTAACACTTACTCAAAACGAGAAAGCACCACATTCTATTTTAATTTTATCGCAACTTTTAAGGTATGTATTAACCGAAGGCAATTTAGATAAAATTAGTTTAAATCATGAAGCAGCATTTATTCTTAATTTTATAGATTTTCAAAAAATTCGTTTGGGCAATACGGCGGATATTCATTTTGATACACATATTGAAACCAATAATTTAGATGTTGCGCCCTTACTATTTTTACCCTTTTTAGAGAATGCTTTTAAATATGGTATTATTCCCGACCAACGCAGTTATATTAAGTTTGAGTTAAAAACCTCAGATAAAACAATATTTTTTTTAGCTAAAAACGACATCAATCCTAAGCAGTCATCAGGTACACAAGTTGGGTTAAAAAGTATCCGCAAGCGTTTGCAATTATTATATCCTAACCAACATACATTAACGATTGA
This sequence comes from Alphaproteobacteria bacterium, assembly GCA_030053915.1. Classification (GTDB taxonomy): domain Bacteria; phylum Bacteroidota; class Bacteroidia; order Chitinophagales; family Chitinophagaceae; genus JASGCT01. The sequence goes on along the minus strand of JASGCT010000015.1, from coordinate 4,179 downwards.
TAAAACAGAGACTTATTTTATGGTAACCCTAAAACTTTGGGGATGAATAGAACAGCCATTGCCATTGATGACGAGCCTTTAGCCTTAGATATTATTATGTTTTATTGTAAAAAAATGCCCGACCTTCATTTGATTCAAACCTTTACCAACCCTATTGTAGCCTTAGATTATCTTAAAACAACGCCACCAGATTTAATTTTTTTAGATATTGAGATGCCGAGTTTAAAAGGCTTAGATTTAGCCTCTCAAGTTTTTGAAAGGGTTAAAATTATTTTTACGACCGCCTATCACCAATATGCAGTTGAAAGCTATCATGTGGCGGCGATAGATTATTTATTGAAACCGTTTTCGTTTGAGCGTTTTGAAAAAGCTATTGCGAAATTTTATCAGTTTGCGAAGCCCGCCCCGCCAAAACATATCCAACTAAGAATTAATGGATTTTTAGTAAAAATAATGATTGACGACCTTGCTTTTATTGAAGCTCGCAAAGACTATTTAAAAATACATTTTAAGTTGTCGCCTGATACTGAATTGGTTAGAATGACGATGAAGGCGATGCTGGATATGTTACCTAAGGATCAATTTACTCGGATACATCGGTCTTATATTGTTAATAATGAGGCGGTTATTAAACAAAATGCTCATGAGGTTTTTATTAAGGACGTGGTTTTACCCAAGAGGATGTGAGGGGGGGAATATTTGTATAACGATATAGTAGTTGAATTTTGGGTAGTCATGTGAATATAAAGTTGACTTATATTATATTTCAAAATTATATTTATTGATGGTCTGAAATTTCGGTAACAATCAAAATGTTATCCAGAAAATGCCCAATTCCTCTATATTTATTATTAATTCTGAAATAATATACCTGCTCAGATTTGGGTTTCCTTTTTTTCAACTTAACTACTTCAAACATATTTAGTTCAATAAACTTCTTAGCTTTAAAATATTGTTCTTGTATATTTCTAGTTTTTATATATTCAATAACCTCTTTTCTTTCTCTCACTATCATAACTGAAAATTATACAAATCTTCTTTTCCTAAGGATTTTGATTTTTTAATTAATTCTTTACTTGATTCTGGTAAATCATGATATTCAATTTCATTTAAAACAATTTTAGGATAAGAAAATAATATGGCTTCGAGTAACTCATCAATATCGTTAAAATTTAACTTATTAAGTTTAATATCTTTTTTTATTGTTAATGTGGTCATAAATTTTTTTAGGCAAGTTACAAATTTTTATGCAATTTTATTTTTATTTAAATTTATTTTCTTAAAATAATGCTGGGATATTTGAAGTTTTATTGTTATAAGCATTTTAATTTGAATAAAATAACAAAAATTTAAGGGAAATTTAGAATTTTTGTGCTAATTTTGTTTGGCAATTTAAAAAATAATTAAGTTTTAGTAGTTTTTGAGTTGTGAAAAATAATTTTAGAACGCACTTATTTTATAATGGGAACAAATAAACAAGCTACTATTCGTTATCATGCTTTGGATACATGTTTTTCTAATTTTAGACGTAAATTTTATATTGAAGATTTGGTGGACGCATGTAATGATGCCATTAACGAAAATAATAGCCTTGAAAATGGGGTTAAAAAAAGGCAGGTATATAATGATATTTCGTTTATGGAAAGCGAACAAGGCTATTCGATACCCTTAGTAAAATGCAAAGACGGCAAAAGAACGTATTTTCGTTATGAAGACAAGAATTTTTCAATAAAAAATATGGGTTTAAATGCTTCTGAAGCCGAGCAGTTATCCGAAACCCTAACCATATTATCAAGATTTAAAGGGCTGCCACAGTTTGATTGGATTGAAGAAACGCAGATTAGGTTAAATAACATTTTAAAATTAAATAACCCATTGCCGCCAATTATAGGCTTTGAGCAAAATTTATATCTTAAAGGACTTAATTATTTATCTGGTTTATTCAGTGTTATTCAAAATGAAACTTGTCTTGAAATTTCATATCATGGATTTAAAAATAGTAAGCCTTATACAGCAGATTTTCATCCTTGGTTTCTTAAACAATACAATAATAGGTGGTTTATTTTTGGTTTAAATGAAAACTTAATGAAACTGTCTAATTTGGCTTTGGATAGAATTGTTAGTTTTAAAGAATCGCCCAAAATCTATAAGCCGAATACGCAGATAAACTTTGAGGAATATTTTGAAGATGTTGTTGGTGTTACGGTATCTAAAGAAGCGGCTGTTGAAAAAATTATTATTAAAGTTGGGTTAGAGGCTTGGCCTTATCTTGAAACCAAACCTTTACATGGCTCGCAAAAAATTAAAGCTAAAACGAAAACTGGGGTGCTTATAGAGTTAAATGTTAGAATAAATTATGAATTTCTTGCGCTTATTTTTTCTCATTTAGATGCTTTAGAAATTATTGAACCTGAGAATCTTAGGAAACAATGTCAAACCATCATCAAAACGCTCTATGAAAAATATTTTTAATCTGTGCATTTGTATTGCACAGATAGGTTATAACTTTGCAAAGTAAACAAAAACTAATTTTATGAAAAAAAATTTAAAGTCAAATAATGTAAATGTTGAAAACAATGTTGTGTATGATAGAAGTAAGCAAGATGAAGAAATTAGTGTTAAAGGTTATGAACATATAGAATCTCAAATGTTTACAACGGATTATGCTATAATACATTCTAAATTTTGGAAGCAAAACAATGATATATTTAAATTTATTAAAGATAACTCACACTTAATACAAAATTTTTCTAAGAATGATTATAGTGTTGGTTTATTTTTATTGTTATTATATAAAAATGGGTTAATCAATATTGAATCTGAAAATGATAATAATAGTGGGAACATTAAAGACCGGCTAACACATTTTTTTACACTTGTTAATAATACAAATGAACATTTTGATGAAACACTAAAACAATATAAGCCAGTTTTAAATTTTTTTGAACCAATAGTTGATAGATTAAGTACTGAATTTATAGAAGGGCTATTGAAATTTTTTAAACAAATCAACGCTGATATAATGGATGCATATTTTATTGAGTTTTTTGAAGATACCATTAAAAGTTTTTCAGATAAAATGGAAGTTGAATATTTTAATGTCCCATTTGACTTAGTTAGATTTGTATATAGTTTAGCCGAAATAAAACCAGGTGCTAAAATTTATGAACCAAATAGTGGTAATGCCTCATTTGGTATTTTTTTAAACGATAGTGTTGAGTATATTGGTATGGTAAATGCTGAAATAACCTGGGTTTTAGGAGTGTTGCATCGTATAACTTATAATTCTAAAAATAAAATAAATTATGAGTTTAGTAGTTCTAATAATAACTGGCAGGAAGATAAATTTGATTTGATTATTTTACATAATAATGAATATTTCGATTGTAACGCTAAGATAATTAATAACGCTTTGAACTCTTTAATAGAAAATGGTAAAATTGTTTTAATTACTAATGATAATGATAATAGGCATTTAAAAGAATTGGTTAATAATGATTTTATTGAAATGGTAATAGAATTGCCGAGAGAGTTAGGTACAGATAATTTAATAGTAATTAGTAAAAACAAAGTTCAAGAAAAATCTAAAAGAATTTTCTTTGTAGAATTTAAAGATTATTGGATGAACCCGTACTTTATTTTTTATTCTGAAAAAATACTAAATACAATTGAAATTGAAACAGTCGGCGATAATATTTTCAATTCTAATTTTATTGATTATTTTAAACAAATTAAAGAATTTCGTGAAAACAGTAATCGGACTATGGTGGATAGAGCGAATGGAAAACGTGAAAAGGTGAAATTATTTTATAAGATTAACCAAAAAATTGTCAATTTACTCGAAGTTATAGATAACGGATATTCCTTAAAGGTTGAACGTTATTTTTTGGAAAAAATTGAAGGTGCGGTTAGATTAGGTGATATTTTAGAGCCTGTTGGTAAAATTATCAATTTTAATGCAGATAATGAAAGCATAGATATTGAATTTGAAGATTATTTTAGCAATGACGACTTGCCCAAAAGTGGGCATCTTATTGAGGTTGACACTTTAAAAGAAAATGCTGATTCTTTAAAAATCATACCTAGTGAACTCCAGAATACAATAAGATACCTTGATAAAGATTGTATTTTAATTCCACGTTTTAAATTTGATAATTTAGAGTTTTATGACTTTAGTTG
>JASGCT010000014.1 GCA_030053915.1 Alphaproteobacteria bacterium | reverse complement strand
ATCCTATCAATAAAGATTTCAACATGAGGTTGTTAGATATAGAACTATAATCAAAGTTTAAAATAAAAACACACCTAAATAGTTGCAGTAACAGAAAATAAAAAATACTGATAAGGATAATCCATCTAATATTGGCTGGTAAGTTTTTAAATTTAAACATAGATTTAATTAATCTGCAAAAATACACAATTTTATTAAAATTAAGACCATTAACAATTAATAAATTTTAAATTATGTAAAATTAATTTTTTATTAAAATAATTTGTATATTTGCTATAAATTATATTATTAAAAACTATATTTTATGGCATTATTAACAAAACCCATTGTACATTTTCCAGAGTATAAAGTAACTCAAGATGAAATGTTAGAAGCATTACACGATTTATTTCCTGATTACCCAAAATGGGAAGTTGCTGATAAAATGATAAGAAATTCTGAAGTTGATCAACGCTATTTATCTTTACCATTACACGAAGTTATTAAAAAAGATAGACAATGGGGTGAAAAAAATGAAATTTATCGACAAATGGCAATTAAAATGATTGTAAAAGTTACTAATCATGTATTAGATATTAACCACATGAAACCTAAAGATATTGATATGATTATACTAACTTCTTCAACAGGTTTTTTAATGCCTTCACTTATTGCTTATTTAATGAATGAATTAGATTTTAGAAACAATACCATTCAAATTCCAGTTGCTCAAATGGGTTGTGCGGCTGCGAGTTGGGCTATCAATCGTTCTTTCGATTACATAAAAGCTAATCCTAGCCATAACGTTTTATTTATTTCTGCCGAATTGTCGTCAATGGTTTTTCAGCCTTCAGATTACGATATTTCAAATTTAATTTCTGATACTTTATTTGGCGATTGTGTGGCGGCGTCTGTTATTAAAGGACACCCTAAAAGTGGTGATTTTGGTTTTCAATTGGATGCTATAGGTAGCTATTTTAAGAAAAATTCAATTGATTATATAAAATATGATGTAAAAAATACAGGATTTCATTTTCATTTATCTAAGGACGTCATGAACGTTGTGGAAGAATTAGCCCCTCATATCAATGCTTTAATATTTAAAGAATACGGCATTTATGCAAAAGATTTAAACTTCTTTTTATTTCATTCTGGTGGACGTAAAATTTTGGATTCCTTAGAAAAATGTTTGGAATTACCAGAAAACTCTTTAAGGCATTGTAGAAGTAGTTTAAGACATCATGGAAATTCGATAAGTTCGGTTATTTTAGACATTTTTGATGGTAAAATAAGTTCTCAATCGCTTCAAAGTGGTCAAAAAGGTATGTTATTAGCTATGGGTCCCGGATTTACAGCTGAATTTAGTTGCGGACATTGGTTAGTATTTTAAATACGAAATTTTCTTAGAATATAGAAAGCAGGCTATGTTTTTTGAAGATTTTTTTAAAAACTACGCTTTAAGTTAAAACTTGGGCTACTTGTATAGAAGTTGTAAGAATTTTAGATTTTATTTTATCTATGTACGCGGTACGGGAATCGAACCCGTCTTTTCTCCGTGAAAGGGAGATGTCCTAGCCGATAGACGAACTGCGCATTTTAGATTTGCAAAGTTACAATAAATATTTTGATAAAAAAAATATTTTGATAAAAAAAATAAAATAATACATTTAGCTTTAGTCATCTGTTTATTTAATATTAAAAACAAGGTATAAAAAAATAAAAATTAATTTATTTTATGTATCTTTGCAACATCAATTTATTTTATGAAAATATTAGTTTGTATAAGCAAAACCCCAGATACGACATCTAAAATTAGTTTTATCGATAATAATTCTAAATTTGATGATAAGGATGTTGTATTTATTATTAACCCTTATGACGAATGGTACGCCTTAGTTCGTGGCATTGAATTAAAAGAAGCCGACCCAAGCATTACTTTGCATTTAATGTTTGTTGGAACAAGCGACATTGATCCTATAATAAGAAAATGTTTTGCTTTAGGCGGTGAGCAAGCCATTAGAATTGATTGTATGCCACAAGACTCTATGGAAACAGCTTTTCAAATAGCAACTTATATTCAAGATAATCCTTACGATTTAATTTTATGTGGAAAAGAAACTATTGATTTTAATAATGGGGCTGTTGGAGCAATGATTGCCGCAAAACTTGATATACCCCATTTCAATTTAGCATCAGAATTAACATTAAATGACACGATGATTACAGTAAAAACTGAAGTTGATGGTGGTACTGAAACATTTTCTACTTGCTTACCCGCTTTGGTTTGTTGCCAAAAAGGAATGGCAGAACAGCGCATAGCCAATATGCGAAACATCATCGCTTCTAAAACAAAACCAATACAAATAGTTCCCCCCTATCCTTTTACACCTAATATTCAAAATGTTAATTTTGAACTTCCTCCACCAAAATCAGGCGTAAAATTGTATAATATTGAAACTATAAACGATTTAGTTCAAACCCTTCATCAAGATCTTAAACTTTTTTAATTATGATTTATGTCTATTTAGAAGCCCACGAATTGGGTTTTAAAAAAAATTGTTTTGAAACAATTACTTATGCGTTAGATTTAGCTAAACATACTCAAGAAGAGGTTATTGGCATTTGCCTTAGTCATATTGATAGCAACATGTTTACTCAAGCAGAAAATTTTGGCTTAAAAAAAATAATTCAACTTTATAACCCTGGTTTTTCAAATTTTGATGCCCAACTATTTAGCAAAATTATTGCTCATAAAATAAAAACAGAACAAGCTAATATTGTTTTTTCTAATACAGTACAAGGTAAATATTTAGCACCTCGAGTAGCCATGCTTAATCATTATTCATTTTTAAATAATATTATAGGTTTACCTGAAAATTTAGTCTTTAAAAAAAATGTCTATTCAGGAAAAGCTATTCAAATGTGTAAGCCCTTGAATACCAATTGGGTTATTGCTATTGCATCAAATAGTTATCACATAACAGAACAAAAAGTTTCTTGTAATATTTCGGTTGAAAATATTGACATAGACCTTTCAAAAATAAAATGTATCTCATCAGAAAAAACATCTGACACTATTTCTTTGGTTGATGCAGAAATCGTAGTTGCGGGTGGTAGAGGCTTAAAGGGTCCTGAGAATTGGGGTATTATTGAAGAATTAGCCAAAATATTAGGTGCGGCAACTGCCTGTAGTAGGCCTGTTGCTGATTTACATTGGCGTCCTCACCACGAGCATGTTGGTCAAACTGGAATTCAAATAAATCCTAACTTATATATTGCAATAGGTATTTCTGGTGCCATTCAACATTTAGCGGGTGTTAATCGTAGCAAACATATTGTGGTAATAAACATCGACCCAGAAGCTCCTTTTGTGAAAGCCTGCGATTATGCTGTAATTGGCGATTGTTTCCAAGTTGTTCCTAAATTAATTGATGCCATTAAACAAGTGAAAAAATAAAAATGTTCAGTGAAAAAATAAATTTTGCAAAACAATATCATTTATTTTTAAATTTATTAGAATTATATGAAGACAATAGTTTTAAAATTAGCTTTTACAAAAAAGCTGAACTTCTTTTAAAAAAAATTGATAGGGAATCCCAATGGGAAGAGGTAGAAAAAATATGCCTTGCTTCAAAGTTAAGTACAAACCTTATTCAAAAATTAAAAACAATTTTTTTAACAGGAACTTGCGAAGAAATTGCCTTATATTTAAATCAAACACCTCCTGGCATTTTAGAATTATTAAAAATTAGAGGTTTAGGAGTAAAAAAAGTAAAAACACTATGGAAAAGTCATCATATAGATTGCCCTCAAAAGCTTTATGAGGCTTGTACTTCAAACCAAATTCAAGAGATAAAAGGGTTTGGTAAAAATCTCGCCCAATCCCTGATAATCAATTTAGAATTTTATTTTAAGTATCAACATAGCATGTTATGGCATGAGGCTCACAAATTATCGTTAGAAGTTATTGAAAACATAACACATCAATTCAAAGATGTTTTTATTGAATCAACGGGGCATTTGATTCGATATGATGAATTAATAAACGAATTAGAGTTTTGTAGCGATTTAAACGCCTTACAACTTAAACAATGGGCAACGCCTAATAATTTCAAATTTAAAAATCAAGAAGACGATGTTATCAATTTTCAAATACCCAAATCCATTGATTTAAAATTTTATTATTGTCAAAAAAATGAATTAGACAAATTATTTAAATATAGTTGTTCTGAAGAATTTTATAATTTAGCAAAAACTTATAAAACATTAGGTAAAAATATTCCAGTTGCTAAAAGAGACCAAAAATTTTATTTAGAGTATTATGACAAAAACCAAAATTTTATAAAACCTCTTGAATTTCAAGATATTAAAGGATTAATCCATTGCCATTCCACTTGGAGCGATGGGACACATTCCATTGAAAACATGGCATTAACATGTATTCAATTAGGATTTGAGTATATGGTAATTACCGACCATAGTCAATCTGCAATTTATGCTAAAGGTCTTAAACCAATTGATGTTTTGGCACAACACCAAGAGATAGATGTTCTCAATAAAAAATTAGCACCATTTAAAATATTTAAAGGTATTGAATCTGATATTTTAGCGGATGGTTCTTTAGACTATGAGGAAAAGATTTTAAAATCATTTGACGTGGTTATTGCTTCGGTTCATAATCAGTTAGAAATGGCTGAAGAACAAGCTACACTAAGGGTTTTGAAGGCAATTGAGAATCCATATACTACCATTTTAGGACATTGTTCGGGACGTGTTTTATTAAAACGAGATGGGTTTAAATTAAATTACCCGCTTATTTTTGAAGCGTGTGTAAAAAACAAGGTTGTGGTTGAAATGAATACAAATAATAAACGTTTAGATTTAGATTGGCGTTATGTTAATTTAGCTTTAGAGATGGGAGTTATGTTAAGTTTGAACCCTGATGCGCATTCTATGTCTATGATAAACGATCTTCAATATGGTATTAATATCGCCTCAAAAACACTATTAATTGCTTCAAGATGTTTAAGTTGTTATGGTTTAAAAGAGTTTGAAAATTATCTGTTAAATAAAATCAAATAACTAATTCTTGCTTCAATAAAAATCTTACTGTTTATAACGGTCTATTAGAGGTTAACGTATTCACTTTTAAATATCCAACTAGGGATTGATGTCTATCTGTAAAATATTTATAATATACAAAAATATAATAATCGTTTTCGGTTTCGCTAAAATTAATTGGGAAGTCAATCTTTTGTGTAGTAGGATCTTGAATATAAAAATTATAGCTATAAAAACCCAGTTTAAGAAAAGCATATTTAACGAAAGATTTTGAAATAGAATCATAATCCATAATGGGCGATTCGCAACTTCCATTTAGTGCTAAAGTACCATCTAAAACAATATTTTTTTGTTTAAATAAATCTATATTTTTAGGGGCAAAACTAAATTTCACCCATGCATAATCGCCCTCTGTACGAACATTAATGTTTTCGGTGGACTGAATATAATAAAAACCATTTAAATCGCTGGTATTTGTTAAATAATTTATTTGAACTCTATCTGGTGTTAAATTGATACAGGGTTTATTTTTATATGAAGTAATGGATTCTACATTAAATGGTTTAAATTTAAAATTTCTTAAATCCACATAATTAAATTCTCTGTTGCCCGGGAAAGTTAGGTATCTATCTGCATCGTATTTAAAAAGACCATTGATATAATATTGAACTGGGATATTTTCAATTTTATTTATTGGAATGGCATTTTGGTACACATTGACTCTTAAATTTTCTGGAATAATATTGGGAATATTAGAGGCTAATACCTCTAAGTTAAGTTTTTGATGGGTGGTTAATAATTTACCATTTAATGGTTCTGAAAATCCAGCATTGATTGATACGACATTTTCTAAAACATAAAATTTCCTTGAAAATAACAAATTCGAGGTATCGGTACCGCGATAGACTTTTAATAGGTAATTACCGGCTTTAGATGGATAGCATTTACTATTAATAAATTGTGCTTGGTAATGCACATAGGCTGTTTGACTATAATCAGAAAATTCAAAATTTTCAATAAAATTAAAAAGATTACCTTCTAACCAATAGTCGTAACTTTCGTCTAAGGATTTCCAATTCTCATCTCTTAATTCTAATGAATAATATAAATTATCTTGAAACGCTGAGATATCATCAAAACTTATAATTAAATTATCTTGACTATTTAAGTGATATACAGGCAAGACAGTTTCAGAATTATTAACAATAATTTGAATTGATTTGATATTTTTATCTCTTAATTCTTCAGGGAAATCTTGTGTTAAGGCTGTAGGGGGGTTTATTTGAAAAAAAGTTAATAATGTAAGTGCCCAGAACAGGAATCGAACCTGCACTCCCTTGCGAAAACTAGATTTTGAGTCTAGCGCGTCTACCAATTCCGCCATCTGGGCTAATATTATATATTACACGTAATCTTTACTTACTATTATTGCTAAATCTGTCATTTTTTTCAAAGACTCATCTTTTAAAAGTCCTTTTTTAAATTCTAGTAACAGTTCCGGCATTTCTTTTTCCATTTTATTTAAAAATTCTTTTTCAAATTCTTTTATTTTAGAAACTGGTACTTTGCTTAAAAGTCCTTGGGTCCCTAAATAGATGATAGCAACTTGTTTTTCAACTGAATATGGTGAAAATTGGGGTTGTTTTAAAATTTCTACGTTACGAGCACCTTTATCAATAATCAATTTTGTTGCTGGGTCTAGGTCGCCTCCGAATTTAGAGAAAGCTTCCAATTCACGGTAAAGAGCTTGGTCTAATTTAAGGGTTCCTGCCACTTTTTTCATAGATTTAATTTGGGCATTACCTCCTACCCTGCTTACCGAAATACCTACGTTAATAGCGGGACGAATACCTGAGTTGAAAAGGTTATTTTCTAAAAATATTTGACCGTCTGTTATAGAGATTACGTTAGTAGGAATATATGCCGAAACATCGCCAGCTTGGGTTTCTATAATAGGTAAGGCAGTAAGGGAGCCCCCCCCCCTTACCATCGATTTGATAGATTCGGGTAGGTCGTTCATTTCTTGAGCAATTTTATCGTTAGCGATTATTTTTGCGGCTCGTTCTAATAATCTGCTATGTAAATAAAATACGTCACCAGGGTAGGCTTCTCGTCCTGGTGGTCGTCTTAATAAAAGCGATAACTCTCGATAGGCAACTGCTTGTTTCGACAAGTCATCGTAAACTATAAGGGCGGGTTTCCCAAGATCTCTAAAAAATTCACCGATAGCTGCACCAGCAAATGGGGCATAATATTGAAGTGGTGCGGGGTCGGCGGCGGAGGCGCACACGATTGTTGTATATGCCATAGCACCATTGTCTTCCAGGATTTTCATAACGTTGGCGACAGTAGATGATTTTTGCCCAATAGCTACGTAAATACAATACACTGGATTACCTGCAGCATAAAATTCTTTTTGATTGATAATAGTATCAAGGCAAATAGCTGTTTTACCTGTTTGTCGGTCGCCGATTACGAGTTCTCTTTGACCTCGTCCTATGGGGATCATGGCGTCAATTGATTTAATACCAGTTTGAAGTGGTTCTTTAACTGGTTCTCTAAAAATAACACCTGGAGCTTTGCGTTCTAGTGGCATTTCGTATGTATCACCTTCAATTTGACCTTTACCATCTATGGGTTGTCCTAAAGGATTTATTACTCTACCAATGATGCCATAGCCAACTTTTAAAGAGGCTATTTTCTGGGTTCTTTTTACTTTTGCACCTTCTTTAATTTCTCGGCTGTCTCCCATTAAAACAACACCTACATTATCTTCTTCTAAATTAAGGGCAATGGCTTGCACTCCATTTTCAAATTCAACAAGTTCTCCGCTACTTACGCCATTTAAGCCATAAACACGGGCAATACCGTCCCCAACTTGTAATACTGTGCCAAATTCTTCTAAATCCGCAGAAATATTAAAATTATGGAGTTGTTGTTTTAGTATATTAGAAATTTCATCTGGTTTTAAACTCGCTATCATAGTTAAATTATTTAATTTGTTTAATAAATTCGTTTTTTTGAAAATGTTTTTTAATATCGTTTAAATCTCTTTTTATGGAACCGTCAATTTGTTTAAAATCAAACTCTAAAATAAAACCGCCAATAATGTCTGGGTTTATAATTGTATTTAATTGAATGGCATCAAATTTTTGGGTAGATTTAAGATGATTTACAAATGTTTCTTTTAAGTTTTGGTCTAAATCGGTTGCTAATGTTAATGAAAGTTCGTGAATGTTGTGTTGGGCGTTAAAAATTTTATTGAAGCAATTTACAATTTCTTTTAAAATATTTTCGCGTCTTTTTTTTAAAACAAACATTAGAAAAGAAAAGGTTAATTCGTTCACATTATTTTTAAATATTTTGGTAAAAATTGCATTCTTTTTTGCAGGGCTGATAATTGGGTTAAACAAAACCATAGAAAATTCGGGGTTTTTATTCAAAATTAAATCTAAATCGTCAATATTTTGTTTTATTTGAGTAAGAATTTTTTGTTCAACGGCTAAGTTGTATAAACAAAGTGCATATCGATGGGCTATTTTTAAGGATGCCATTTTATTTATTTAAAGTGAATGGTTTTAGTGAGGCTTTCAATATAAGATTTTTGTTGTTCTTTTTGTGATAGTTCCTTCATAAGAATTTTTTCTGAAAGTTCTATAATAATATTACCGGCTTGGTTTTTAACATCAATAATAGCAGCGTTCTTTTGTTGTATAATATATTGTTGGGCGTCTGCAACTATTTTATCAAATTCGATTTTAGCTTTGTTTTTGGCATCTGAAATTAATACTTCGGCTTGTTGTCGTGCATCTTTAATTATTGAGGCTTTTTCTTCTCGAGCTTGGGCTAATAATAATTCGTTTTCGTTTTTTAGGTTAGCAACTTCGTTTTTCATTTTTGTGGCTGTTTCAAGCGAGTCGTTAATTTTATGTTCTCTTTCGTCTAGCAAGGCGAGAATTGATTTCCAAGCGAATTTCTTAAGAATAAATAATAGGACTAAAAATGCTATAAGAGTCCAAATCATTAAACCAAAACCTGGTATAAGTAAATCCATAAAGATATATTTAAATTATAAAAAGCCCATTTCTTTCAAAAATGGTAATCTTTGTTTAGGCTTTAAATACAGCCAATAAGCAAACTACAAGACCAATAAGTGCTACGCCTTCAACAAAAACGGCGGTTAAAATCATGTTTTGTCTAATTTCATTGGCAGCTTCTGGTTGTCGGGCAATACCTTCAACGGCGCCTTTACCAATTTGTCCAATACCAATGCCAGCTCCAATAGCGGCTAAACCTGCACCAATACCGGCGCCTAAGTGTGCGGTACTTGCATCTAATAAAATGTTAATCCATGTCATAATAATAATTTTTTATATTTTAAAAATTTAATGTTCTCTTGCTTGTCCAATAAAAACGGCGGTTAAGGTTGTAAAAATGTAGGCTTGTAAAAAAACCACAATAATTTCAAGGCAGTACATAAAAACGGCTAAGGCTACCGAAAAAGGTGCAAAGGCATATCCAGCAGTTTTTGTAATCATTCCTAAAATAAAAATAAGAACTAAAAAACTAATTATTGCAATATGTCCTGCTAACATATTTGCAAAAAGCCTTAGAATAAGAGCAAATGGTTTAGTAAAAATACCAATTATTTCCACAGGTACTAAAATAAATTTAATGCCGTGCGGTACGGGGGGCCATAAAATATGTTTCCAAAAATGTTTAGTAGTACTAGCCATAATAACAATAAAACTAATAATTCCTAAAATTAATGTAAAGGCAATATTGCCGCTTACATTAGCCGAGCCAGGCACTAAGCCTAAAATGTTATTAATTAAAATAAAAAAGAACACAGTTAATAAATACGGTAAGTACTTTTTATAAGCGTCTCCTAAATAGGGTTTACAAATATCATCTCGAACAAAAATAACGACTATTTCAATAAAATTATTTAAACCAGAAGGGGCTTTAGTAGTTCCTATTTTCTTATAATTTTTGGCAGTTCGAATTAAAATAATGCACAATAAAATACTTGATAATATAAGTTGAATAACCGTTCGAGATAAACTGAAATCGTAAACTTTAATTGATTCGTCAGGGATTCCTTCAGCGTTTACTGCCTTAATTTTATTTCCTTCAATTGCGTAGCCAATTTCTTTTGGATTACCATGAACTAATTTTCGTGATGAAAAAAGCGTCCAACCGCGTTCTTTAGAGTACAAAATAACTGGTAATGGGATACTAACAGGATGGCCGTTAATCTCCATAAAATGAAATTCATGTCCATCTAAAACGTGTTCCATAACAATTTCGGCAGGATCTAATTTTTCTTCTTTATGATTGGAGGGGTTGGGATTATCTTCCATGGCATAATTTTCAATATTTGATTGCGCCCAGGAAGGGATATTAAATAAAAAACTAAAAGACACTAAAAAGCTCAATGCTATTAAGTAAATCTTTAATTTTTTAACCATACTTTATTTTTGTGCAAAATTACAACTTTTTTTTTAAATTTCAAAATAATTATAATAATAAAGTTTTCAACAATTTGGGCTCACATCCATTGTTAAAGGGTCATGCCTATTTTTTATATGTTTAAGGGCGGCGATTTTTGCAATCATAGCGGCGTTATCAGTGCAATATTCAAAAGGAGGAATATGGGCTATGGCATTTTTCTCAAGTGCCTGATTATTAAAGACTTCTCTGAGTTTAGAATTTGCACTAACGCCACCAGCTAAGCACCATGTTTTAATATTATATTTTTTAACGACATCCATAAATTTTTGCATAAGAGTTTGAATGATAGTATATTGTATAGATGCGCAAAAATCGGTTTTATGCTCGTTAATAAAATCAAGTCCATTTTTTTTCACAAAATACATAACAGCTGTTTTTAAACCACTAAATGAGTAATTAAAATCTGGCACTTGAGGGATTGGAAATTTAAACTTTAGAGGGTTCCCGTTTTTAGAAAATTTATCTATTAAATGTCCTGAAGGATAGGGTAATCCAATCAATTTGCCAATTTTGTCAAAGCATTCTCCTGCGGCGTCATCTATAGTTTCGCCTAAACATATAAATTCGAGTTCTTTTTCAACTAAGATAATTTGTGTATGGCCTCCGCTAACAGTTAAACATAAAAAAGGGTATGGAATGCTATTTGTTAGGATAAAATTAGAATACACGTGGGCGTCTAAATGATTGACTCCAATGAGAGGTATTTTAAGTGCCAATGCAAGTGATTTGGCGAATTGGGTACCTACCATAAGACTTCCAATTAAACCTGGTTTATTAGTAACCCCTATGGCATTTAATTGGCTGAGTTGTTGTTTTTGGGTTAGATTTGGGAAGGCAGTGTTTAGGGACATTTGGACTATTTTATGAATATGTTTTAGATGAGCGCGGCTAGCCAGTTCGGGTATAACACCGCCATATAATTGGTGTACTGTTTGTGAAAAAACTATATTTGATAATATTTTACGGTCTTTATAAACAGCCGCTGATGTTTCATCACAGGATGTTTCGATTGCTAAAAGACAAACTTCATGGGGCATTTATTGAAGTATATTGGGTGTTTCAAAACTTCTATAATATCCGCTATCTAATTTAGATTTTAATTTATCGAAGGCTAACAGTGTTTCGTGAATATCTTCGTCGGTATGCGCGGCAGTTGGTATAAGTCGATAAATAATTTGTCCCTTAGGAATTACGGGATAAATTACAATAGAACAAAATATATGATATACTTCTCGAAGTTCGATAGCCATATTAGAGGCTTCAAAAACTTCAGCGTTAAAAAAGACAGGGGTAACTGGGGAATTGGTTTTACCAATATCAAAGCCATGTTTTTGTAATCCATGTTGGAGTGTGGTGCAATTATGCCAAAGTTTGGTTCTTAATTCAGAATTATTTTGTAGGAGTTCTAAGCGTTTTAAATTTCCAATAACGAAGGGCATTGGAAGGCTTTTAGCGTATATTTGTGATCGTAAATTATAGCGCAAAAAATTAATAACTTGTTTAGGACCTGCTACAAAAGCACCAATTGAAGCCATACTTTTGGCAAAAGTAGAGAAATACAAGTCGATTCCGTCTTGGCAATTTTGGGCTTCACCTACACCTCGTCCTTTGTCTCCTAAGGTTCCAAAGCCGTGTGCATCATCAACTAATAATCTAAAATTGTATTTAGATTTTAGTCCAACAATGTCTTTAATAATACCTTGGTCGCCGGCCATGCCAAAAACGCCTTCGCTTATCACTAAGATACCACCTTTTTTGGGTTGGGTATCTAAAAAATTTTGGGCTCTTTGTAATTGTTTTTCAAAGTCCTCAAGGTCGTTATGTTTAAATTTGTAGCGTGTTCCAATGTGCATTCTAAGTCCGTCCATAATTGAAGCGTGGCATTCGGCGTCGTAAATTACAACATCTAAACGGCTGCAAAGTGAGTCAACGATGCTCATGATACCTTGATAGCCATAATTTAGTAAAAATGCGTCTTCTTTTTGTTCAAAACGGGCTAAATTTTGTTCAAGTTCTTCGTGTTGGTTGCTATTGCCGCTCATCATTCTGGCGCCCATAGGTAAGGCTAAACCATATTTAGTGGCGGCTTCGGCGTCTGTAGCTCGAACTTCTGGGTGGTTAGCGAGTCCTAAATAATTATTTAAGCTCCAAATAATTTTTTCTTTACCATTAAAAATCATTCTATTACTGATATCGCCTATTAGTTTTGGGAACGTAAAATAGCCGTGCGCTTTTTCATGATATTGCCCAATATGTCCCATAGAATCGTATAATTTTTGAAAGATATCTACCATATTAATTTTTTTGCAAAGTTATTTTTTTTTTATTATATAAACAAATTTTTTTTTTATTGTTACGTCATAGATAAAGATAGTAGTATTATAAAGTTTTACAAAATTTGCTTTTATAGTTTAAAATATTTGGTTAAATTTTAGCCCAATGTCTCCTTTAAATTTAGGTAAAAAATGATTTTTTTTAGATACTTCAAGTTGAATTTGTGTTATTTCAGGAAATTTGTGATGA
This sequence comes from Alphaproteobacteria bacterium, assembly GCA_030053915.1. GTDB lineage: Bacteria > Bacteroidota > Bacteroidia > Chitinophagales > Chitinophagaceae > JASGCT01. The sequence goes on along the minus strand of JASGCT010000014.1, from coordinate 30,327 downwards.
AGATGTTGGGCCAGGTTGCTTAATAAATTTTCTAATAAAGGGAAAGGTGTTTCCCAAAATTTTTGAATAGCTTCTAATACGAGCACATAATCTAAATAAAATTTATCCATTGCATTGTATGCAACTTGGGCATTGAGTATAAACACATTTCCAATGCGAGTTTCTTCGGGGTAGAGTCCGTGGTAACCTATAAGTTCAATATCTTTTAAAACAATGGTAAACATAATTAATGGTCGCCCACTGCGGTTAAGAAGCGTTCTGCTTCTAAGGCAGCCATGCAACCACTACCTGCGGCGGTTACGGCTTGTCTATACGTTTTATCTTGTATATCTCCAGATGCAAAAACACCTTCTATATTCGTTTGGGTTGTACCTGGTTTTGTAATAATATATCCTTGTTCGTCGGTTTGGATTTGATTAGTAAACAATTGGCTATTGGGTTGATGTCCGATGGCAATAAATAATCCCTTTACTGAAAGTGTATCAAATTGGTTTGTTTTGATGTTTTGGATTTTTATACTATGTACTTTTTTATCGCCAAGAACTTCATCAACAATGGTATTCCAATGCACTTTAATATTCGTGGCGTTTAAAATTCTATCTTGCATAATTTTACTGGCTCTCATGGCATCTCGTCTTACTAAAAGGTTTACGAAGGAGCATATTTTTGATAAATAAAGGGCTTCTTCGGCGGCGGTATCGCCAGCACCAACGATAGCTACGTCTTGGTTTTTAAAAAAGAATCCGTCACAAACTGCGCAGGCACTTACGCCAAAGCCATTAAATTTTTGTTCGGAGGGTAATCCTAACCATTTTGCGGAGGCGCCGGTAGAGATGATAATTGTTTTTGCTTCAATTTCAAGTTCATCATCGTTCATATATGCTAAAAAAGGTCTTTTAGATAGATTGACTTTAGTGATAGTACCATAAATAATTTCTGCACCAACGTTTTGGGCTTGTTGTTCAAAATTTTGCATAAGTTCTGGTCCTTGAATACCGTGTGGGAATCCTGGGTAATTTTCAACTTCGGTGGTAATGGTGAGTTGTCCGCCAGGTTGGATTCCCTGAACAACAATAGGTTTCAAATTAGCTCTTGAGGCATAAATTGCGGCAGTATAGCCAGCTGGGCCAGATCCTATTATCAGGACATTTGTTTTCTTTTTTTCCATATTTATCCTAAATAAGTTTTTAATGAATTACTAAAACGCGCTTTTTGTAATCGTTTTACAGCACGTTCTTTTATTTGTCTGATACGTTCTTTAGTAAGGTCGTATTTTAAGCCAATTTCTTCGATTGTATCTCCGGTTTCACCATTTAAGCCATAATAGGCTTCAATGACTTCAGCTTCGCGTGGGCTTAGTGATTTTAGGACTCTTTTTATTTCAACTTTTAGTGAGTCGTACATAACGGATTTATCTGTACTATCACCACCTTCAAGCAAATCACCTAAAGCAACTTCTTCGGATTCATGAATTGGGGCATCGAGAGATGAATGGCGATTATTACTTTGAAAAATATTACTAATTTCGCTTTCGCTCATTTCTAAAACGTGCGAAAGTTCTTCAGACGAAGGTTCGCGTTCGTGTTCTTGTTCAAAAGCGATTAAGGCTTTATTGGCTTTGTTATATGTACCAATTTTATTTTGTGGAAGGCGAACTAATCGGCCCTGTTCGGCTAAAGATTGTAAAATAGATTGCCTGATCCACCACACGGCATAAGAAATAAACTTAAAACCTTTAGTTTCATCAAAACGTTTAGCGGCTTTAATTAAACCTAAATTACCTTCGTTAATAAGGTCGCTGAGTGCTAGTCCTTGATGTTGGTATTGTTTAGCAACAGATACCACAAACCTTAGGTTGGATTGTACAATTTTATCTAATGCTGGTTTATCGCCCATTTTAATTTTTTGGGCTAAAACTGTTTCTTCTTCTGGGGTTATCATTGGAATTTTAGATATTTCTTGGAGGTATTTTTCGACAGCTTGCGAATCGCGGTTGGTAATTTGTGTTGCAATTTTTAATTGACGCATATTATTATATTTTTAATTTATTTAGCTAACGACAAAAATCTAAATTTTGTGCAAAATTAATTAAATAAAACTTAATTTTGGCAAAAAATATGTTAAATTTTAAAATTTCAAGTTAAATTTTCACTATAGTCTGATTAAAACATGAATTTTTAACAACCACCCATCCTGCGGATATCCTTTCTTGTTCGGCGGGATGCTAAAATCCGTCCAGTTTTACCAATTTTCCAGTTTTAAATGTTCAGACATAAAAATATAATACAACAAGAACTTGACTTTTATAAAAAGGGAAGCTTGGTTTTTTAAAATGTTTAGAGTTCCATAATTTGGTTGTTTATTCCAAACCATGAAACTCTATAAAAACATTTATTAATTAACCGAAACGTATTTATTTAACCTCTTCAAAATTAGCATCTTCCACATTATCGTTACTGTTTCCTGATTGTGTGGTATGCTGATTGTTGGTTTGGTCGTTTGCATTACCAGAACCTGCGTTTGCTTGTTGTGCTTTATAAATTTCTTCTGAGGCGGCTGTCCAAGCAGTATTTAAATTAGCAATAGCACTATCAATATTTTTTAAATCTTGATTTTTATGAGTTTCTTTAAGTGTGTTTAAAGCAACATCGATAGCATTTTTTTTGTCTGGAGAAATTTTATCACCAAATTCTTTTAATTGTTTTTCAGTTTGAAATATTTGGCTATCCGCTTGGTTTAATTTGTCAACTTTTTCTCTGGCTAATTTATCAGTAGCTTCGTTTGCTTTGGCTTCTGCTTTCATTTTTTCAATTTCTTGAGGAGTTAAACCGCTACCAGCTTCGATACGAATTTTTTGTTCCTTGCCAGTACCCTTATCTTTAGCCGAGACGTTTAAGATTCCATTGGCATCAATATCAAAAGTAACTTCTACTTGTGGAACACCTCGAGGTGCAGGTGGAATGCCGTCTAAGTTAAAAACGCCTAAGCTTTTGTTTTGATTTGCCATGGGGCGTTCGCCTTGTAAAACGTGAATTTGAACACCGGGTTGGTTATCGCTGGCAGTTGAAAATATTTCGGATTTTTTAGTAGGGATCGTTGTATTAGAAGGTATCATTGACGTTAAAACACCACCCATAGTTTCTATGCCTAAGGTTAAAGGGGTAACATCTAATAATAATACGTCTTTTATTTCGCCTGTTAAAACGCCACCTTGTATTGCGGCGCCGATAGCAACCACTTCGTCTGGGTTTACACTTTTATTAGGTTTTTTACCAAAAAAGCGTTCTACTAATTCTTGAACCTTAGGAATTCGGGTTGACCCCCCAACTAAAACGACCTCATCAATATCATTTGTTTTATAGCCGGCATCGCTTAAAGCTAATTTACATGGTTCTAAACAACGGTTAAAAAGGTTGTCAGAAAGTTGTTCAAATTTAGCTCTTGTTAATTTTAAAACTAAATGTTTAGGTACACCTTCTAAAGCGGTAATATAAGGTAAATTAATTTCGGTTTCCATAGATGAGCTCAGTTCAATTTTACCTTTTTCGGCGGCTTCTTTTAATCTTTGTAAAGCCATTGGGTCTTTGCGTAAATCGATGTTTTCTTGTTTTTTAAATTCTTCGGCGAGCCAGTCGATGATTACTTTATCAAAATCGTCACCACCTAAATGGGTATCGCCATTGGTAGATTTCACTTCAAATACGCCGTCTCCAAGTTCAAGAATAGACACATCAAAAGTACCTCCTCCAAGGTCAAAAACGGCAATTTTTTGGTCAATATTCTTTTTATCCATACCATAAGCTAAGGCGGCGGCTGTTGGTTCATTTACGATTCTTTTAATTGTTAAGCCTGCGATTTCACCAGCTTCTTTAGTGGCTTGGCGTTGGGCATCGTTAAAATAAGCTGGTACTGTAACTACAGCTTCAGTTACTTCGTGTCCTAGATAATCTTCTGCAATTTTCTTCATTTTTTGTAAAATCATTGCAGAAATCTCTTGGGGGGTATAAAGTCTTCCATCAATATCAACCCGAACGGTATTATTGTCGCCTTTAACAACTTTATAAGACCATTGAGAAATTTCGTTTGATACTTCGTCGTAGCGTCTTCCCATAAATCTTTTAATGCTCATAATTGTATTATGAGGGTTTGTAATAGCTTGTCTTTTAGCTGGATCGCCTACTTTACGTTCGCCATTTTTCAAAAACCCTACTACTGAAGGGGTGGTTCTTCGCCCTTCATCATTTTGAATTACAACTGGTTCGTTACCTTCCATTACTGCCACACAACTATTTGTAGTTCCTAAATCTATTCCGATAATCTTTCCCATAATTTTAAAATTTAATTTATAATTTATAGTAAAATTACAAAATCATTTCCAAAACAAATTATAGAAAGTTTGTCATAAAATTTATTTAAAAAAAAAATAAATGGTTAAAAATGCTGACAATATGTCAAAATTATGTAACTTTGCCAAAATTAAAATCATCATGACCTTAGAAATGTTGGAAGTTAATAATAAAGCTGCTCCCCCACTCCCTTTAGAACCTCAAATATACTATAAAGAATCTGCCAATCCTCAATCTTTTCAAAAGTTATATTTTTTAGAAAGTTATGGGTGTGCTATGAATTTTTCTGATAGTGAAATTGTTGCGTCCATATTGGAAAAAGAAGGTTATGTTGCAACCAAAGATTTTACAAAAGCGAATCTGATATTTTTAAACACCTGTTCAATACGCGAGAAAGCCGAACAAACCATTCGTCAAAGGTTATCGGATTTTAAATCTATAAAGAAGAAAAATTCAAGCTTAGCAATTGGGATTCTGGGTTGCATGGCTGAACGTCTCAAAAATCAACTTTTAGTTGAAGAAAAACTTGTAGATATTGTAGTTGGACCAGATGCATATCGAACAATTCCTCAGCTATTACATGATGTGGATCAAGGTCAAAAAGCAGTTAATGTGTTGCTTAGTCGTGAAGAAACATATCACGATATTACACCGATTCGGATAGAAAGCGATGGTATTTTAGCTTTTATTTCGATTATGCGTGGATGCAACAATATGTGTAGTTTTTGTGTTGTTCCTTTTACCAGAGGGCGTGAACGTAGTAGAGATTCGTTTTCAATTATAAATGAAGCACGAGATTTGTTTTCAAAAGGATATCGCGAAATAACCTTACTTGGGCAAAACGTTGACAGTTATTTCTGGATAGACGAAAACACCGGCGAGCAATTTAATTTTGCAAAATTATTAGCGGCTTGTGCCCAAATTTCGCCTTTATTAAGAATCCGATTTAGTACATCGCATCCTAAGGATATTACTATTGACGTTTTAGAAACCATAAAATTATACTCAAATTTATGCCGTTATATCCATTTACCAATTCAAAGTGGCAATAATAGAATTTTACAACTTATGAATCGCCAATATTCTAGCGAATGGTATTTAAATAAAGTGAAAGAAATTAAAACTATTTTACCTGATTGTAGCATCAGTACAGATATTATAAGCGGATTTTGCAGTGAAACTGTAGATGAACATCAGGATACCTTGCGTTTAATGGAATCTGTTAAATATGATTTAAGTTATATGTTTATGTATAGTGAGCGTCCGGGTACCTTAGCTGCCAGACGTTTTATAGATGATGTGCCCATTTTAGAAAAGAAAAAACGCTTGGAGGAGATTATTTCCTTACAAAATAAACATTCTTTAGAGCGTTATCAGCAAGATATTGGTAAGATTTTTGAGGTTTTAATTGAAGGCGATAGTAAAAAATCTTCCGATCATTTTAAAGGACGTACGTCTCAAAACAAAATGACTATTTTTCCGAAGCAAGCCCATTTAAAATATGGTGATTATGTTCAGGTTAAAATATTATCATGTACTCAAGGCACGCTTTTTGGTATTATAAAGGATTAATTATGGATTTACAAGCTACAAAAAATAGGTTTCAAATTATTGGCAATGCACCGAATTTAAATTATGCGTTACAAACAGCTATTACAGCGGCACCCTACGATTTAAATATTTTAATTTATGGTGATAGTGGCGTTGGTAAAGAGAATTTTTCTAAAATTATCCATGCGCTTTCCAAAAGAAAACATAACGGTTTTATGGCGATTAATTGTGGGGCAATTCCTGAGGGCACTATTGATTCTGAATTATTTGGTCATGAAAAAGGGGCTTTTACTGGAGCTATTGATGCTCGAAAGGGTTATTTTGAGACTGTCCATGAAGGCACCATTTTTTTAGATGAAATTGGCGAGCTTCCTTTAAGTACTCAATCACGCTTGTTAAGAATTTTAGAGAATGGTGAATTTATTAAAGTAGGGGCTTCAAAAGTACAAAAGACCAATGTTAGAATTATAGCGGCAACTAATAAAAATTTACTTGATTTAGCGCAACAGGGTAAATTTAGAGAGGATTTATTTTACCGTTTAAGTACTATTCAAATTAAAGTACCGCCTTTAAGAGAACGTAAGGAAGATATTTTGTTACTTTTTGGAAAATTTGCTTCTGATTTTGCCCATACATATAATCGCCAGCCCATTCAACTGACAGTAGATGCGAAAGAAGTTGTGGTAAATTATTATTGGAAAGGCAATATTCGAGAACTCAAAAGTTTTACTGAACAGCTTTCTATTTTGGTGCATGGAACACATGCCAATTCGCAAGATATTTTAAAGTTTTTGAATCCAAACCAAAATGCTGTTAATCAGCTTCCAATTCAAATAAATTCTTTTAACAATTCTGAATTTCAAAATGAAAGAGAGATTTTATACAAATATTTTTTTGAATTAAAAAAAGATGTTATAGAAATGAAAAAAATGTTTATTGAACTTTTAAATAACCCTTCTTTTAATCAAAACGAAACTATTCAAGAATTAAAATTTACCCATCCAGAGTTTGACCCCAATGGTTCTTTACAAAACATGCAAGTTATTCAAACCAATCAGCCATTCAATATTATTCGTAAAAAAAATGTTGAATCTGATGAGCCATTAAATTTGTCGGATAAAGAGAAGGATTTTATTGTCCGGGCTTTGCAAAAATATAAAAACCATCGAGGCAATGCGGCTCAGGAGTTAGGGATAAGCGAACGGACGTTATATCGAAAAATCAAAGAATATAATTTAGAAAATTTAATAAAATGACTTTAAATTTCGGTTTTTTTACAATACTCAATAGAGTTTTTAGTCGATATGGGTCTCTTATATTGATTTTTTTATTTTTTACGGAATCTTGTAAAGTTTATTCTTTTACCGATGCTACAATACCGCCTTCAATTAAAACTTTCAAAGTGTTACCTGTAGAAAATTTAGCACCTTATATTAATCCGGTTCTTGCTCCAACTTTAACAACCTCCATTTTACAGAATATTGTTAATAAAACCAAACTTGTTGGAGTTAGGGGGTCTAACGAAGCCGATTACGTAATTAAAGGAACTATTGTTGAATATAATCCTAATATCATAGTAGGCGTAAGTTCTAGTGGAAGTTCTCAAAATGCCCTTAAAATCAGTATGGAATTTGTGGTAACAAATACTCAAAATAACGAAGAAAGTGCATATCAGCTAACACGGTCTTGGCCTTACGATTATTCGCAATCATTAAGTCAGGTTGAGTCTTCTCTTTTGCCCGAAATTGTCAAGTCGTTTTCAGATGACTTATTTAATAAAATGTTTTCTAATTGGTAAATTATATATTATGTTGTACCCCAGCCTTAATAAACTTTTATTTTTATGGACTTCAAAAACAGATTTTTTGGATTGTACTGAAGATGCATTAAATACGTTAATTTTGAAGTATCCAGCCGCAATTGGTCCTAAGATTTTATTAAAAAAATACCAGTATCTTCAATATGAAAATTCTACTTTAGATAGTATTAACTTATGGATTCATAATAATTTGATGCTTTCGATGTTATTACAAACAAAGGAAACTGATTTAGAGCATTCTTTAACGCAATATCATAAGTGGCAATCTCAACCTAATGTTATAGATACTCATCAGGATACTACCCCAGTAAATATTGATAATATTTTAGAATTAGCAAAGGCTGAGGCAGATTTTGAAGATGCCTACAAAAAAAAGATGCATGACCAAGCAAATCAAGATCCAATAGTTATAATCCCTTCTATAAATTTTGAACCGCCTGTGCATCGGTACCAAAATACAGATTCTGAGCCACTAAAAAATCAGGGAGAGATTGATACATTAATAAATAATAGTTCAGTATCAGACAATTATTTTCAATCTCAAGGGATAGAAGTTAAAAACGAGTTTCCAGAAACTATTCGTGAATTAAATAAAGAACCGAAATCGAATCTTAGTTTTTTGGGCTGGATTGAAACCTTAAACGGTAAACACAAAACGCATGCCAAGGCTTCCAATAATTTGAATAAAGACGTTTCGCCTCAAATACCTAAAAATTTTGAACAAGTTTCTAATTTTTCAAAGGTTGCTCCTACCGAAACGATGGCTCTCATTTTGGAACAACAGGGTAAACATAACATAGCCATAGAAATTTATTTAAAATTATCTGCCGAAATTCCAGAAAAAAGTTGTTACTTTGCAGAAAAAATAAAACAAATTAAAAATTTAAATTCATAAATTATGATCATCATTGTGTACTCAATCCTTATTTTACTAGCAAGTGTAGGCTTAGTATTTTTTATTTTAATTCAAAATCCCAAGGGCGGTGGTTTAGCCGATTCGATAGGTGGTGTAACTAATAATTTTATGGGTGTTAAACAGACTACCGATGTTTTAGAAAAAGGCACTTGGATATTAATTAGTGTCATTGTAGTACTAGCGTTGTCTTCTAACATTTTTTTAAAAGAAAAAGCTAAATCCAATGATACAATTTTACAAAATATCAATACCAGTACCCTTCCTAGCCAGAAGTAATTTTTAGTAATTTTGTTTTAGGAATTATATTGTTTTACGCTTCAGATTTGATTAATGAAATTGCTTAAGTTAAATTGAACATTAAAATTGAAGGCGATGTTTAAAAAATTCAGACTTTTACTATACTTTTGTGTTGCTTTCGTTGTAATCATTTCATTAACAATATGTTTTATATTTTTTTACCCACAATCTCATTTTAATCAACCTCATAAAACTATATATATAAGAGGTGGTTCTGTATCAAAAATTATTAAAGATTTAGAACATGAACAGGTATTAAAATCACCCTTTTTATTTAAAATTTTGTATAAAGTTTTTTTTAAAAACAAAAAAATTAAAATTGGCAAATATAGTCTATCAAACAAAATGTCAAATCTTAAATTATTATTAACTTTAATTCGTGGCAATAAAGATATTGTTAAAATTACTATTAATCGTTTAAGAACCAAAACGGAATTTATAAAAATTATTTCTAAGAACCTAAATATTAATGCCGATGCGTTTCAAGCATATCTAAACTCTAATGATAGTTTAGCTAAATTTAATGTGGATACAATTAGTTTCTTTACAATGATAATACCCAATACTTATTTTTTTTATTGGAATACAACCATGCAAACTGTTCTTGAAAAAATGTATAATTATAAAGAAAAATTTAAGTCTCAGGTATTATCAGACTCAAATTTTACCCAGAAACATATTTCTTTCGAGACGTTATATATTTTAGCTTCAATTGTAGAAGAAGAGTCTAATATTCCAGAAGATAAGAAAAAAATAGCCAGTGTTTATTTAAATAGGCTTAGGATAGGTATGGCTTTACAAGCCGATCCAACTGTAAAATTTGCTTTACAAAATTTTGGACTTAAAAGGGTTCTTAAAGAACATTTAAAATATAGTTCTCCTTTTAACACGTATCTTAATTCTGGACTACCTATAGGACCTATTTGTACGCCGTCAATAACAACTCTAAATTGTGTAATAAACGCTCCTCAAACTAATTATTTATATTTTGTAAGTCAGCCTAATTTTAGTGGTACTCACAGGTTTAGCGATAATTACAATGAGCATCTTTTGTATGTAAGAGATTATCATCGTTTTCTTAATAATTTAAAGAAGAATGAAAATTAATAAATCTTTTTTTTCTAAATTAAATACGTTTAAAAATATTATATTAAAAAATATAATTATCCCCAAAACCAATAGGATAAGTTTATTAGAATTTTTTAATTTCTACAATGTTAAAATAAAACGCATAGGATTAAGCAATCGAGCCTCGGCTATATCTTTTAATTTAATTATGGCGATGCCGGCTTTTTTATTGCTGTCTATTTCATTTTTAGATTTTATTCCATTTTCAATAAATTTAAAGAATCAATTGTTATTAATTACAAAAGACTTAGTGCCTAATTCGTATTCTAATAAATTTGCTAACGATTTGATAGCCACACTTTTAAATAAGAAAATAACGCTTTTTTCATTTATCTTTCCTATTATATTGTTTTATTCGTCTAATGCTATGTTAGGAATTATTAAATGTTTTAATTTTTCTATTAAAGAAAACAGGGGTAATTTTTTATATCATAGGCTTAAAGCTATCATATTAACGTTTTTTTTAGTACTTTTATTTATTATAGCACAATCTTGTATATCAGGAATTAATAATTTTTTAAATTTTGTATTTAGTCATTTAAAATTCCAAAAATCTACGCAAAACCATATTTTTAATTTTTTTTATTGGATATGTATGCTATTATTTCTGTTTTATAGTATTTCGTTTATTTATCGTTTTGCACCCAATATACGCGAAAAATGGAATATGATATCTTATGGTTCTATAATTGCAACATCGGGAATTTTACTTTCGATACTCATATTTAGTTTTTGGGTTAAAAATTATGCTCAATACGACAAAGTTTATGGTTCGATAGGTGGATTAATGATTTTATTTTTCCTTATTTATCTCAATTCATATTTTCTTTTAATTGGTTTTGAAATTAATGTAAGTATTTATTCATTAAAACAATCTCATAAAGTAACAAATGGTTAAGGTACATTTCAATTTTGTTTATTTTTTTAATAATATAACCCAAGTTTAGCTTTACTTTCTGGCTTTAAACGTCTTGATTTGTTGATCAGACAATATTGAAAATTGGGGATTTTTATTTTTTTTGTAAATTATTTTAAAATTTATGTTATTTTTGCAAATTAATTTTAAATATGGTTCTTAAAATTGCAGATTATAATTTTAGACTTGGCTTATTAACACAATTTAAGGCTACGTTATTATTAAATGAGCCTGATATATACGAAGCAGGCGATACGGACTTTAATAATATTCAAGAAGTTGTATGGCTTACAGAAATTGGGCCTATTTTACAAGAACTCGAATTTGCGATAAATCATTTAAAAGACTGGATGACCCCCGAAAAAGTTAATACCAATAGTTTTAATTTTCCTAGCAATAGTTATATTATTAATGAACCCATAGGTAGAATTTTAATTTTAGGCTGTTGGACTCAACCTTTTCAATCATGTTTTATTCCTTTAATACATGCGATAGCAGCTGGAAATTCTGTAATTATAAAACCCAGCGAAAAAGCTCCCCATAGTTCGTTCATTATTTCTAAAATAGTGGCTGATGTGTTCGATCCTACTTATGTAAGATGTTTTGAAGGGGATGGTCCTGAAAGTTTAAAATTTATCATGTCGCAATACAAAATCAACCATTTATTTTATACAGGTAATGGGTTGATAGGGAGACAACTTTATAAATTTGCGGCTGACAATTTTTTACCTGTAACACTTTCATTAAATACTATATGTCCTTGTATTGTAGATAAAGAAGCCGATTTAAAGATTGCTGCCCGTAGAATCCTTTCGGCAAAATTTTTATCTGCAGGTCAAACCTGCCTTGCCCCAAACTATATTTTAATTCATCAACAAATTTATTTTAAGTTCAAAGAAGTACTACTTCAAGAAATTAGTAAATTTTTTCCTCAAAACCCCAAAGGTATCATTCAATGTGGCAAAATTATTGATAACAATAATTTTATACGTCTTCAAAAAATGCTCTTAGGTAAAAAAATTTTATACGGTGGTCATTCCGATAAAAACAACCTTCACATTGAACCCACGATTATCGAATTAACTTCTGAAAAAGACCCACTTTTATATGAAGAGATTCTTGGACCAATATTACCATTGGCTACTTTTGATTTTATGGAAGATGGTTTAGATGTTCTTAACAAACATCATTCTTGTTTAGCCCATTATATTTTTACTCAAGATTCTACGCAAGCCGACCTTTGGGCTCAAAAAATAACAAGTGGGTTTGTTGGTATAAATTCTGTAATGTGGCCAGCCACCAATCCTAATTTACCCTATACAAATAAAGGGCTAAGGGGCATTGGCACCTATCACGGGAAATTTGGTTTTGATACTTTTTCTATTAAAAAAAGTGTGATGATTTCAAAATTCATTTTTGACCGAAAATTTTTATATCAGCCTTTACTTGGCAAATTAAAATTACTTAAAAAATTAATGAAATAATTCATTGTATTTTTAAATTAAAATTGCTATCTTTGCACTATATTTTATGTCAAATTTTCTAAAAATTTCAGGTTTAGAACCGTTTATTGTTACTCCCTCTTTAAATTTTGTAAACATTGGCGAACGTACTAATGTAACTGGTTCAAAAAAGTTTGCCGAATGTATTCGTAACGACCGGTACGACCAAGCCATTGCCATTGCTAGGCAACAAGTTGAGAACGGCGCTCAAATTATCGATGTGAATATGGATGATGCCTTATTAGATGGCGTAGAGGCTATGAAAAAATTTTTAAATTACCTACAAAGTGAACCAGATATAGCCAAAATTCCGATAATGGTAGATAGTAGCGATTTTAACGTTATTGAATCTGGTCTTCAATGCGTTCAAGGAAAATGTATTGTTAATTCAATATCTCTTAAAGAAGGTTACGAGAAATTTATTCAACAAGCAAAAATATGTCAAAAATATGGTGCAGCGGTTATTGTTATGTGTTTCGATGAACAAGGACAAGCCGAAACATGTTCTAGAAAAGTTGCTATTGCAAGCCGAGCCTATCACATTTTAAAGCAAGAATTAAATTTTAACCCCAGTGACATTATATTCGACTTAAATATTTTTGCCGTAGCAACTGGTTTGGAAGAGCATAATAATTATGCCATTGAATTTATTGAAGCTACCAAAATTTTGAAATCTAATTTTCCCGAGGTTAATATTAGTGGTGGTGTTTCTAATTTATCATTTTCATTTCGAGGCAACGAAAAGGTGCGTCAAGCGATGCATACTATTTTTTTATACCATGCTATCAAGGCTGGCATGACTATGGGCATTGTGAATGCTGGGCAATTAACAGTATATGATACTATTGAACCAGAATTAAGAACCTTGTGTGAACGTGTTATTTTAAATCAAAATAACGCCAACAACCAAGCTACAGAAGAATTAATTGCTAAAGCATCCTCATATAAATCTACTGAAACCAAAAATCTTGTTGTGCAACTTGCTTGGCGCTCGCTTTCAGTTGAAAAAAGAATTGCCAAAGCCTTGGTGGACGGATTGAATGAATTTATTGAAATTGATACACAAGAAGCCATTTTAAAATATAAAGACCCCTTAAAAATTATAGAAGGTCCTCTTATGGATGGGATGGGCATTGTAGGAGACCTTTTTGGCAGTGGTAAAATGTTTTTACCTCAAGTTGTAAAATCGGCTCGGGTAATGAAGCAAAGTGTTGCCATTTTAACGCCAATCATCGAAGCACAACGTGTTAAAGCTCAAGATGCACCAAAAATTTTATTAGCGACTGTTAAAGGCGATGTTCATGATATTGGTAAAAATATTGTGGGCGTTGTTTTAGGGTGTAACGGCTTTGAAATTATAGATTTAGGTGTTATGGTACCTCTTGAAAAAATTTTAGAAACTGCCTACAAGAACCAAGTAGCGATTATTGGATTAAGCGGATTAATTACCCCATCTTTGCAAGAAATGGTATATGTTGCCGAAGAAATGACCAAACGAGGCTTCGATATTCCACTTTTAATAGGTGGTGCCACAACCTCTAGATTACATACTGCTTTAAAAATAAATCCTGCCTACCCTACTTGTGTAGTTCATGTAAACGATGCGTCAAAAGCTGTACAAGTAGTTAATCAATTATTAAACAAAAATACGAAATCAAAATTTTTACAAAGCCTTGAAATAGAAAATCAAAATTTGGTTAAACAATTTAATAATAAAAACACGTCCAAAGAATTTTTATCGATTCAAGAAGCGCGTCAAAATTCATTTAAACTAAATACCAAAAATTATGTTCCAACAAAACCTAAAATATTGGGTAATATAGAATTAAATATCCCATTAAAATCAATTATTAAATATATAGATTGGAAGCCTTTTTTTATAGCTTGGGAAATGAACCATCCATTTCCAGAAATTTTAAGTCATGCTATTTTAGGTACAGAAGCTAAAAAGCTTTATCAGGATGCACAAGATTTGCTTAAACTTTGGCTAAAAGAAAAAATAATTAAACCTAAAGCTACTATTGGTTTTTGGCAAGCAAACAATGTTGGTGATGATATTGAATTAAATATTAATGAGGAAACGCAAACTTTATATTTTTTAAGGCAACAACAAAAAAAAGCAAATGGGCTTCCAAATTTCTGTTTAAGTGATTTTATATTTCCCAAAAATAGTCAATACGCCGATTACATAGGCGCATTTGCTGTTACAATTAAGAATTTAGAATTTTATATTAACCATCACGAAAAGAATAACGATGATTATCTTAAAATTTTGAGTCAAACCATAGCAGATAGGCTTGTTGAAGCCCTTGCCGAATATGTTCATTATGAAGTGCGTAAAAACTATTGGGGGTATAATTCTAATGAAAAAAACAATATCCAAAGTTTTATTTCTGAAGATTATCAAGGGATTCGTCCTGCACCTGGGTATCCATCATGCCCAGATCATTCTGAAAAAATCACATTATTTAAGCTTCTTGGTGGCTCTAAAAAAATTCAAATTGCTTTATCCGAAAACTTTGCCATGAGCCCAGCGTCTTCTATTTGTGGGTGGTATTTTGCAAATCCAGAAGCCAAATATTTTGGATTAGGAAAGGTATATCCGGACCAATTTGACGATTATGCTAAAAGAAAGCAAATTAATAAATCTGAGCTTAAAAATTGGATAGGTCCTAATTTATAATTAAGGTTACATTAATTATTAACCCTAATTTTACAAGTAAATTTATTTTTTAATAACATTTGAATTATAAATAAAAATTTGAAAATAAATTGTACCTTTGCCAAAATTATTTTATGTTAAAAGATGTATTTATTGTAGATGCTAAAAGAACTCCCATTGGAAGTTTTGGAGGGCAATTTAAAAATCTATCCGCTGTTCAACTTGGAACCGAAGTTGTTAAGAATATTTTAGAAAAAAATTCTATAGAACCCAATAATATAAACGAGATTATTGTTGGTAATGTTTTAAGCGCTGGTTTGGGTCAAAATGCCGCTAAACAAATTGCCAAACATGCCGGTTTAGCCGATAGTACTATCAGTACGCTAGTTAATAAAGTATGTGCAAGTGGACTCAAATCGATTATGTATGCCGCCCAAACAATATCATTAAATCAAGCCGATTGCATCATTGCTGGAGGAATAGAATCCATGTCGCAGGCTCCTTTTTATTCAAATACCATGCGTTGGGGGAAAAAATTAGGGCATGTGCAATTTTTAGATAGTATTATGAACGACGGGTTACAAGATCCATTTAGCGGGGTGTTAATGGGGGCATGTGGTGAACTTTGTGCTAAAGAACATACAATTTCTCGAGAAGATCAAGACCTTTATACCATATTAACCTACAAAAGATCCCTGCATGCCAACGAAAGTGGTTTATTTGAAGCGGAAATAGTTCCCATTACTATCGAAGATAAAAAATCTAAAACCCTCATCGTTAAAGATGAAGAACCGTATTTAGCTAATTTTGAAAAAGTTTTACAATTAAAACCTATTTTTGCTAAAGAAAACGGCACTATTACCGCCGCGAATGCCAGTAAAAATGCCGATGGCGCTAGTTTTGTTCTTTTAATGAGCCAAGATAACATGGAATCACTCAATTTAAAGCCACTTGCTAAGATTATTGCATATGCCGATTACGAGCAAGACCCGCAACGTTTTACCACCTCGCCTGCCTTTGCTGCCGAAAAACTTTTACACCAAACAAAAATTTCAAAAGACCAAATTGATTTTTGGGAATGCAATGAAGCTTTTGCCGTAGTATCTTTAGCGAACCAAAGAATTTTAAATATCCCAGATGAAAAATGGAATATTCATGGCGGTGCAGTAGCTATTGGTCATCCTTTAGGGTGTAGTGGCGCAAGAATTTTAGTATCTTTATCAAGAACTTTATGTCAAGAAAAAGGGAAATATGGTATCGCCATGATTTGTAATGGTGGCGGTGGCGCTAGTGCGGTATTAATAGAGAACCTTTGTTCATGTTAGTTATTTTTTTCAAACTTCTACTAATTATATTTTTACCACTCCATCCCTATTATGTGTCGGTAATTGATATTCATCATAATAAAAAGGATAAAAATTTAGAAATATCAATAAAAGCATTTACGGATGATTTTGAAAAAACTATTAACCAAAAATATCACACCCAATTAGATTTATTGCAACCTACGCATAATAAAAATTTAAACGACCTGGTTATTGATTACGTAAAACGACATCTTAAATTAACTGTAAATGGTAAAGTTGAAAATTTAGTCTATCTCGGATACGAAATTGAAAAAGAAAGTATTCATACCTATTGGGAAGTCCGTAATATTCAAGATTTTAAATCATTAGATGTCTGGCAGAACTTCTTATATGAACGTGCTGCTGAGCAATTTAATATTTTTAATATTTCAACAGAAAGCGATACCCAAAGTTTCCGTTTAACGAATCCAGAAACCACTTATTCACTTCACTTTTAAATCTTATGGGGGCAAATACAATCGAAGTTTGGTATTTTGGTAAAGAACCCTCATCAGAATTAAGCCAAATTTTGAATCATTACCAAAAACAACTTAAAAAATGGGTACAATTTTCTTGGGTTAAACTGAATCCAGGAAAATCTTCTAATATAGACCTATTATTAAAACAAGAAGCCGATAAAGTTTTTGAAAAATTACAACCTAAAGACTTTTTGATATTATTAAGCCCTTTAGGGAATCAATTATCCACAAAAAATTTTGCTGATCAATTTTCAAAATGGCAGACTGTGCTATTAGATAAAAAATTTGTTTTTTTAATTGGCGGGGCTTATGGTGTAACGCAACAAGTAAGAAATAAAGCAAATTTTATTTGGTCGTTATCGCCTCTTACCTTTCCACACGATATGGTTAAATGGATTCTTATTGAACAAATTTATCGTGTGTTTTCAATTTTAAACCACCAACCCTATCATCATGAGTAAAAAATTTTGTATCTTGCATTTTCTATGAATATTTTATATGTAATTATTATTGCTAACGTAGCAACTACTATTTTAGCTTGGAGAAAATCTTCAATATATGAAGAACTTATTTTTTCGCCCTCTCGCATTTATAAAACCAAGTCTTATGCAACGTTTATTACGTCAGCTTTTATTCATGCTGACGTTTTACATTTAGCCTTTAATATGGTTACTTTATACTTTTTTGGTAATATTCTAATTGAAAATATTAATGCTTATTTTTCATTTTTAATTACCCAATGGATATTTTTAGCCTTATATTTTTTATCACTAATTTTTAGTATATTACCTACTTATTTTAAAAGACGATCCGACGAATCTTATCGATGTTTGGGTGCTTCGGGTGCAGTTTCGGCTGTTTTATTAGCAGGAATTGCCTTAAACCCCACAATACAAGTTGGTATATTTTTAATACCTTTTTATATTCCTGGATATATGTTTGCACCTTTATTTTTATTACTAACTGCTTATCTTTCTAAAAACCCAAGTTCTGGTATCAACCATTCTGCCCATTTATGGGGCGCCTTATTTGGATTTTGTTTTATTGCCATAGTTTATTATTTTGCTTTAAATATTAATTTATTTGATTTTTTTGGTAGATTGTTTTCTAATTTATTTTAGTTCCTTTCAAAAATGAAGTACCTTGCATACAATTAAAATATGTTAAAATTGTTTAAAAACAATTAAATAATTTTTGATATTTATATTTTTTAGTGTTTTTTTTACTAAATTTGCAGTTCGTTATGTTAAAAAACAAAAAAATAATCTTAGGAATAACTGGTGGTATTGCTGCCTACAAATGTATCTATTTATTACGATTATTAGTTACTGAAGGCGCAGTTGTTAAGGTTATTATGACACCCAATGCTACGAATTTTGTTTCGCCTTTGGTTTTAAGCACTTTAAGTAAAAATGCCGTGGGGATTCATTTAATAGAAAACAACTCTTGGGAGAATCACATTCATTTAGCCCATTGGGCCGATTTATTTATCGTTGCACCTTTAACCTGCAATACGCTTTCAAAAATGGCACAAGGATCTTGCGATAATTTGTTATTAGCTACGTTTTTATCTATCAAATGCCCTGTTGTAGTAGCACCAGCAATGGATGAAGATATGTGGTTTAACGATGCAGTACAACAAAATTTTAAATTAATAAAAGAACGTCAAGTTTTGGTTATTCCTGTTAATGTAGGTGAATTAGCAAGCGGTATTTATGGACACGGACGCTTAGCTGAACCTGAACAAATTTTAAGTTATATTAAAAACAAATTTTTTAGAACAACCGAATTTTTAAATAAAAAAATACTTATTACTTGTGGTCCAACCAAAGAAAAAATAGACCCTGTTCGTTACATTTCAAATTATTCTTCTGGGAAAATGGGATTTGCATTAGCCGAATCGTTTTACGAAAAAGGCGCTGACGTATTTTTAATTTCTGGTACTAACCTTCTTAATTTAAAATACAATGACATTCATTTTACATATACCGAATCAGCTGAAGATATGTTTTTAAAATGCAAATCATTAGCTAAAGAAATGGATTATTTAATTTTAAGTGCTGCGGTGGCTGATTATAAACCTACTGAAATTGCAACACAAAAGATGAAAAAAGACAGTACTGATATTCACATTCAATTAACAAAAACGCAAGATATTTTACTTTATTTAGGTCAACATAAATTAGAACATCAAACATTGATAGGCTTTGCTTTAGAAACCAATAATGGATTTGACAATGCAACAAAAAAATTGAAAAACAAAAATTTAGACTATATTATTCTAAACGAAATATCAAACCAAAATCAATGTTTTCAAAGCGATGAAAACGAAGTTACCATGATTTCTAAAAATTTTGAAACCCAAACATACCCCAAACAATCTAAAAAAGAACTTGCACATAAAATAACATTATATTTAGCCCATAAAATATCACATAAATTATGAATTACTCATTAATTATTTTAGCTGCAGGGATGGCATCTCGTTATGGTGGCAACAAACAATTGAAAGGTTTTGGCAATCAAGATGAAACCATCATGGAATTTTCAATTTTTGATGCCATTCGGGCTGGTTTCACTGAAGTTGTTTTTGTAATTCGACGTGAACATATCGATTTTTTTAAATTGCATATCGAACCTAAAATAGCTTCTAAAATGACCATTAAATATGTTTTCCAAGAAATGAATGCATTTATTAATAATGAAAACTTGCTTTTATCTACTCGAACAAAACCTTGGGGTACAGCTCATGCTTTATTATGTTGTAAGGATATTATAACGAATCCTTTTGTGGTTATCAATGCCGATGATATGTATGGTATGGATAGTTTTGCCAAAGCCATTGATTTTTTTAAACAAAATACCGATTATAGTTGCAGTATTATTGGATACGAAATAGAAAACACCCTTTCAGATAATGGTACAGTAAGCCGTGGGGTTTGCTCCATCGACTCTAACAACAATTTGATATCTATTAAAGAACATCTTAAAATATTTAAAAATAAGCAAAATCTAATTATCAATATGGATGGTGATACAGAAGTTATAATACCTAATTCAACCTATGTTAGTATGAATTTCTTCTGTTTCTATCCCACCATGTTTACATATTGTTACGACGAATTTAAAGAATTTATTGCTAACAAAAATAATCACGAAAAGTCAGAATTTTTCTTGCCTTTAGTAGTTGATAAAATGATTCATAAATACGGACAAAAATGTAAATTTATCCCTTGTAGTTCTCGCTGGTATGGTGTTACCTATAAAGAGGACAATGACATTGTTCAACACGGCATAAAAACTCTTATTTTAAAAGGTGAATACCCAGAGTTTTTATGGTCTTAGATTATACTTAAAAGGTTACAAAATCTAAAATGAGACTATCTTCAAAATAGCCTTCAAAATGGTCACCATTATTCATTTTACCTACGCCAGCGGGTGTTCCTGTAAATATTAAATCGTTAGGACGAAGTGTAAAGTATTTGTTTAAGGAAACTATAATCGTATTAAAATCGTAAATCATTAATTTAGAGTTGCCATGTTGAACCAGTTCTTTATTTTTAAAAAACTTAAATTGAAAATGTTCAATGTTTTTAAATTGGTCTAAGTTTAAAAATTTATCCAAGATAATTGAACTTTCGAATGCTTTGGCTAATTCCCAAGGTAATTTTTTTTCTTTTAATTTATCTTGAATATCACGTGCAGTAACATCAATACCAATCGAAATACCACTACATGCGTCTTTGTAATTAATATTTAAGCTACCCTGTTCTATAGTTTGGGCAATTTTTAAAACGATTTCGCATTCATATTGTACATTGTCCGAAAAAGTTGGAATTGAATAAGGCTTATTTTTATTGTGAATGGACGTATATGGCTTCATAAAAATTACAGGCTCAGTTGGGACTTGATTATTGAGTTCGTTTATATGATCAACATAATTACGACCAATGCAAAAAATATTCATAATTTATAATTTAAGATTATTGTATTTATTCATAGTATTGATGATACCTAAACGAGGTAAGTCGTTCAAAAGATTGGAACACATTTTAATTTTTTTATCGACAATTGGTTTTTCTGTTTCTGTCCATTTACCTAACACATATTCAACTTGCTCACCTTTTTGAAAATTTTGACCAATACCAAATCGCAACCTTGGGTATTGTTGATTTTTTAAAACCGCTTCAATATTTTTAAGTCCGTTATGACCTCCTGAGCCACCTCCAATTCGTAACTTAAGTGTTTCTATATTTAAGGATAAATCATCAATTATTGTCAAGGTATTTTCTAAAGGTATTTTAAGTTTAGAAAAATGAAAAGCAAAGGATAAACCGCTCAAATTAACAAAAGTATCTGGTTTTAAGCAGGTATATTTATATGGGGGTTCATTAATTTCTGCGAGAGCCCCTAATTTTTGGTTTTTGAAAGTTGCGTGCTTTGAATTTACAAAATCATCTAAAACGTCAAACCCTATATTATGTCGTGTTTGGTTATACTGCAACCCTATATTTCCAATACCTACAATAAGCCAATGATTACTCATGGGTTAGTATAAACACAACGTATTATTTTTTAGCCTCTTTTTTAGGTTCAGCTTTTGCGGCAGCTGGTGTTGCGGCTTTAGCAGGCGTTGCAGCGGAAGCTGAAGTTGAAGCGGCAGCAGCTTCTTCTTGTTTTAATTGTCTGGTTAAAGTTACACTTACCAAAGGTATTCTTGGTGAATTCAAAATTTCAAAATGTTCTTCTTTGATATCTTCTACGCGAATATTTTGATTCAGTTCAAGTTTCGAAATGTCAATTTCAATATGTTCTTTTAAATATTTAGGAAATGTTTTAACGTCAACGGCTTTAATTTTTATTACAAGTTTACCACCAGCTTTTACTCCAGCTGCTGCTCCAACATATTTTAAAGGCAAAGTAGCTTTAATTTTTTTATCGTCAACAAGCTCAAGTAGGTCGATATGAATGAGACTATCAGTAACTTTATGAAATTGTAAGTCTTTAACGATACAACGATATTTGTTACTATCAATTTCAATTTCAACTAGTTGAAATTCGCTAGTGTACACTAAAGGTTTTAATTCTTTAACGGAGGTAAAAAAAGTAATTTCTGATTTACCACCATAAATAACACCTGGCACGTTGCTTTGAGAGCGAATGCTTTTAGCACCTTTTTTGCCAAATTCGGTCCTCAAATGTCCTTGGATGTGAATTGTTTTCATAATTTATATAAATTTAAGTTGCAAAGATACAAAATATTTTTAAAAAAATAAAATTTTTTACATTTTACATTTGTAAAATATCTTTCATTGTAAAAAATCCTAATTTTTGTTTAATCATGAATTTTGATGCCATCAAAGCACCCTTTACAAATAATAATTTCGACTGAGCTTTGTGGGTTATTTCAATGGTTTCATCTTCTCCAGCTAAGATAATGGTATGTTCACCCACTATCGTACCACCTCTAATTGCATGCACTCCAATTTCATTATTATTTCTAAGGGATACCCCATGTCTGCCATGTGTTATCTCAATATTATTTTCAGGTAAATTGGCTTCAATAATGTGGTCTTTAAATAATAAAGCGGTGCCACTTGGAGCGTCTTTTTTTAAGCGATGGTGTTTTTCTATAATTTCAATATCAAAATTTTCTAAAATTTGTTTACTGTAGTGCGATAATAAAGCTGCAATAAAATTGACACCAAAAGATGTATTAGGTGCTAATAAAACGGGAATCCATAAACTCGCTTCCTTTAATTTATTAACAAAGTCATCAGAATAGCCTGTAGTGCCAACAATTAAGGCGATACGATTCTGCAAAGCATATTCTAGTGTATCAACAAGTGCTTCAGGGTTAGAAAAATCGATAATGATGTTGGGCGCAACTTTTAAATCATGAAGTGATTTAAGTGTATCAGGATGATGTTTACTTACGATGCCACATAAATAAAATTCATGAGATTGCTCAATGGTTTGTTTAAATAAAGTGCCCATTTTTCCATAACCAACTAAGGCTACATTTATAATATTGTTAGACATCATTATAAATTGATGGCTTTTTTTAATAAGAGTTTGGCTTCTTCGCTCATTTTATATAAGGGCATACGGCAAGGTCCTACCTCCATACCACGCATATTCATTGCTTCTTTAACAGGAATTGGATTAACTTCTAAAAATAAAGCATTCATAAAATTGAGTAATTGAAGTTGAATTTTTTTGGCTTTATCAAGATTTCCGGTATGAAAATATTCGGTTAATTCATGAATTTCTTGAGGTATGATATTAGATGCCACGCTAATAACGCCAGAACCGCCAACAGCTAAAACGGGTAAAATAACGTCATCATTACCCGAAATGAGTTCAAAACTATTATGTAATAAATTAGCGACTTTCATAATATAACTCATATCACCACTGGCTTCTTTAATACCACAAATATTTTTAATTTTTATTAACCGTTCAATCACGGGAATTGGAATTTGAACGCCTGTACGAGATGGCACATTATAAAGAACAATGGGTAAATTAACAGATTGTGCAACGATTTCGTAGTGTTTAAAAAGCCCTTCAGCATTCGATTTATTATAATAAGGTGTTACAACCAATAAACTATCTACTTTTAAGGTTTCCATAAGTTTACTGTCTTCGATGGTTTGGGCAGTATTATTGGTGCCAGTACCCACCATGATAGGGACTCTTTTTTGGTTTACTTGAATAACTACATCTACTATTTTCTTTTTTTCTTGGGCGTTAAGCGTGGGTGTTTCTGCTGTTGTTCCCAAAACAACTAAGCCGTCTGTTTTGCTTTTTATCTGAAAATCAACCAATTGAGCTAATTTGTCATAATTTACCGAAAAATCTTCATTAAAAGGTGTAATGAGGGCGGTAAATGATCCTTTAAATTTCATTTTTTATATTTTTACTAAACACTAATTTTAAAATCTCTTAACGTGTCGTTAAGGCTGGTTTTTAAATCGGTACTTTCTTTACGTTGTCCTATAATTAAGGCACAACTTACATGATAATTGCCTGCTTTAAATGATTTAGAATAAGAACCAGGAATAACCACACTTCTTTCGGGTACATAACCTTGATATTCAATAGGTTTATCTTGACTGACATCAATGATTTTAGTGCTTTGGGTAATAACTACATTTGCACCTAAAACGGCTTCTTTGCCTATTCTAACCCCTTCAACAACAATACATCTACTCCCAATAAAACAACCATCTTCAATAATAACTGGTTGGGCTTGTAAAGGTTCAAGAACACCACCTATGCCAACCCCGCCACTTAAATGAACGTTTTTTCCAATTTGTGCGCAGCTTCCAACTGTAGCCCATGTATCAACCATAGTTCCAGAATCAACATAACTACCAATATTTACATAAGATGGCATTAACACAACTTGAGGTGCTAAATAAGCACCATATCTGGCTATGGCATGGGGTACAACTCTTACATTTAAAGCGGCATAATTTTTCTTTAACTCCATTTTGTCGTAAAACTCAAAGGGCGAAAGCTCCCAAGTTTGCATTTTTTGAATACTAAAATAAAGTAAAATGGCTTTTTTTATCCATTCATTAACAACCCAACCGTCTTTTGTGGGGGCTGCAACTCTTATTTTTCCTTGATCTAATAAACTTATGATTTCTTTAATTTCATTACAATAAGTTTCATCTTTAAGAAATGATCGGTCTGCCCAGATGTCATTAATAATACTTTGTTTATCTTTCATTTTTTATACAAAGTTACAATTTTATTAGAATTTTTATTTAACAAAATGTTAATTTTGAAATCAATTATAAATATTCTAATTTTATAATGGGTTTATGAGATATTTATGATTTAGTAAAGACATTATTTACCAAAATTGTCTTTAATTCTCGATAAATACTTTAATTCAAAATATTTTTGCTTTAGTAACTCCCAATCTTCTAACTTTAAACTTTCAATTGGTACTAATTTAAATTTTTCTAAATCATGCATCGTATAAGCCAACTGTTCGTCTATCAACTTCACGCGAACATCTATGTCCGCTTCCAATTCGAGGGTTTCATTAAATTCCATCATATCCATCAAAAATTCTGGGGACATCTCCTCTTTATTTAAATCTGTTACGACGTTATAAATTTCTAATAAATGAGCTAATCTTAAACTGAAATTACTTAAAGATTTATAAGCTTTGTTACTAAGAGCCGACATATTTAATAAATCCAGTTGCTTATTGGCGTCCGCAAAAACATTTTGGTCGGGATGGGTTTCTCTTTGTTTTAATAAAAAATGCTTTTTAAGTTGTTTATCATCAATAAATAGAGCTGGAGCTATATTTAAAATTTCAAAATAATTCGTCATATTAAACGTGTTGTTATTATTAAAAAAATATATTAAGTTTCATGTAAAACTATCATTTTATAGTGGTCATTTTGTATTCAGTATCAATTTTTAAATTAGAAATTGCTTGTAGTTTACCCGCCCATAACTTTCGTTTTAAAGACGAAATATGGTCAATTAATAATATACCTTTTAAATGATCTAATTCATGTAAAAATACACGTCCATTTAAGCCTTCCAATTCTTCAACAATTTCTTGAAAATTTTCGTTTAAATATTTTACTTTAATCGAGGAAGGTCGGATAATTTTACTTCTTAATCCTGGAATACTCAAACATCCTTCTTCTTGTTCGTGGGTGGCTTTTGAAATTTGTAAAATTTCTGGGTTAATGATGACAGATTTCCTCCCCCACCCTTTTTCAATTTTGTAATGTTGCTGGGCATAACGTTCTTCAATTTGAATGGTATCAAAAATAAAAAGTTGAATTGAAATGCCTATTTGACAGGCACTTAACCCCACGCCATCAGCATGGTACATGGTTTGGAACATATTATCTATTAAAAGTTTCAAATTATCGAAATCCGGTGTTATAGGTTTTGAAATTTGCCTTAAAATGGGTGACCCATAGGCCACAACAGGTAATACCATAGAATTATTTTATGATTTAAAAAATAAAATTTCTTGTAACATCAAGGTAGCCGCAGTGGTATCTATTAACGATTTATTCCTACGAGCCGTTTTATTTAACCCCATATCTAAAATTGCCCGACTGGCATTTTTAGATGAAAAGCGTTCATCAATTTTTTGAATTGCGATTTCAGGAAATTTACGTTTTATGTTTTTAAACATCTCCTCAACAAATTTTGTTGCATCGGTTTTGTCTAAATTAAGATTTAAAGGGTATCCAATATAAATTTTTTCAATAATTTCTTGTTCATGATAAGATTTAACAAATGCTATTAATGAATCTGAAGGAATTGTTGTTAATGGTAAGGCAATACTTTGCTCTTGATTTGAAACTGCGATGCCTGAGCGTTTTTTACCAATATCTAAAACCATTAAACGTGCCATCAAAATACAATTAAATCCATAATAACAAAAATTCCAAATCCAATACTTGCCCAACCATTTAAAGTCATAAACTTGATATTAATATTTTCAAAATTATTCAAATTAATGTTTCGATGCTGATATAATAAAACAGCTACAAAAAAAACGAGACCCCATAAATATAAATTATGAAAATTAAAACTTAAATAAGTTATTATCAAACAAAAAACGCATAAAAGATGTAATAAAACAGCTATCAAATAAGCATTTTTTATACCAAAAACTGCTGGTATAGAATATAATTTCTTTGTTTGGTCGAAGGTTTGGTCTTGAAAGGAATAAATAATATCAAATCCGCCTACCCAACACAATACTGCAAATCCTATAAAAATAGGGGTTAAATTAAACTGACCTGTAAGCACTAAAAAAGCGCCTATAGGTGCTAAACTTAAACTAAGTCCTAATATAATATGGCATAACCACGTAAAGCGTTTGGTAAAACTATAAAACAAAATTAATATAATAGCAACAAATGACAAATAAAAACAAATAGCATTAATAAAATAAGTAGTTATGATAAACACAACTACATTAAAAAATATAAAATAAAGAGCTTGTTTGGGTTTAATAATGCCACTTGGAATTTCTCTGTTTTTAGTTCTGTCGTTTAATTTATCAAATTTAGAATCGATATATCTATTAAATGCCATCGCGGCTGAACGGGCAGTAACCATGCAAATCAGCATAAGTCCCAATTTAATAGCAAGCGCTTTAGTAGAGATATTATTTGATTCAAATTGTTCAAATTTCCAACCTAAGGTAAATCCTATTAATGCGAAGGGCAATGCAAAAATGGTGTGCCAAAATTTAATAAATGAAACATAATTCTTAATCATCCACTACAAATTTAAAAGATGCCAAATAACAATGCCAGCTGCAATACCCACATTTAATGAATGTTTACTACCAAATTGTGGAATTTCTATACATCCCGAACAAAAGTTTAACGTTGATTGTTCTACTCCAACTACTTCATTGCCAAAAACAAATGCGGCTGTAGTCTGTTTATTAAACTGAAATTGGTTTAACATAACGCTTTCTTTTACTTGCTCAACAGCAATTAATGGAATATTTTTAGTATGTAAATATGATAGACAGTCTTGTGTGGTTTTAAAATGTTGCCAGACCACCGATTCGGTTGCACCTAAAGCAGTTTTGGCAATTTCTTTATGGGGCGGAAAGGCTGTGTAACCACAAAGCAAAACTTCTTGGATATTAAAAGCATCGGCTGTTCTAAAAATACTTCCCACATTAAATGCACTGCGAATATTTTCTAAAACTAAAATAATAGGATTTTTAACGCTTAATCTTGTGTCTTCTATCGTGGGTCTGCCTAATTGAGACATCGATAACTTTTCAAATTTTGAAATCATATAAGAAGTGATTTTAAATACGTTCCAGTACAATTATGTTTATGTTTTGCCATGGCTTCGGGGGTACCTGTAAACATAATTTTCCCCCCTTGGTCGCCACCTTCAGGTCCTAATTCAATTAAATAATCGGCAACTTTTATAATATCAAGATTATGCTCTATAACAACCACCGAATTTCCTCTATCTACAATACGTTGTAAAATATCAATTAAGTGTTGAATATCTTGAAAGTGCAAACCCGTAGTTGGCTCATCTAAAATATACAAGGTTTTACCGGTATCACGTTTTATAAGTTCAGTTGCTAATTTAATTCTTTGCGCTTCACCCCCACTAAGAGTTGTAGAACTTTGACCAAGGGATATATAGCCTAATCCTACATCATATAAAGTTTTTATTTGTTTATATAATTTAGGGTGGAATTTAAAAAAATCAAGGGCATCTTCTATGGATAAGTTTAAAACATCATTGATAGATTTACCTTTAAATTTTACTAAAAGTGTTTCGCGATTAAACCTTTGTCCATTACATGTTTCACAAGTTAGTTGTACATCAGGTAAAAAATTAAAACTTACGGTTTTAACACCTGACCCACTACATGTTTCACAACGCCCGCCAGTAACGTTAAACGAAAACCGTCCAATTTTGTACCCTTTGGATTTAGCTTCTTTGGTTGCAGCAAATAATTCTCTAATCTCAGTATAAAAACCAACATAAGTAGCTGGGTTACTGCGGGGCGTTCTCCCAATAGGTTTTTGGTCAATTTCTATAATTTTATCTAAATTTTCATATCCACTTATATTTTTATAGGGCATGGATTTTTGATGCTTTTTAAATAAAACATTTTGAAGCGCTGGAATAAGCGTTTGAAAAATTAAACTAGATTTACCGCTACCACTTACGCCACAAATTACTATCAATTTTCCAAGTGGCATGGTTAAATTTACATTTTTTAAATTATTCCCCGAAGCCCCTTCTAATACAAGTTCCAATGTATTCATTTTTCGCCTTTGTTTTGGTACTTCAATTTTTCTAACACCGTTTAAATACTCGGCTGTTATAGAATTACTTGAACGTAACGCCGAGGGTTTGCCACTGGTAATTATGTTACCACCATTTTTTCCGGCTCCAGGACCAATATCGATTAAAAAATCAGCCGCTTCCATAATATCTTTGTCGTGCTCAATAACAATTACCGTATTATGTTGGGCAGTTAAATTTTTTAAAGAATGAATCAGTTTATGATTATCTCTTTGATGCAAGCCAATAGAAGGTTCATCTAAAATAAAAGTAACACCTTGCAATTGCGAACCAATTTGGGTTGCCAAACGAATTCGTTGCGATTCACCACCACTTAAACTACCAATATTACGATGCATGTGTAAATAATCTAACCCAACATCTAACATAAATTGAATGCGTGTTCTAATTTCTTTTAAAATATCTTTAACAATAATCTGATTTTTAGCACTCAACGTGTTTTCAAGTCCATCAAAAACTTCCAATAATTTATTTAGATTAAAAAACGCCAAGTCGGTAATTGCCAAATTATTAATTTTAAAATACCTGCTATTTTCGTTTAATCGTTTTCCCTGACATGTTAAACAAGGTGCGTCATCTATAAATTGTTTAGCCCAATCTTTTAAAAGATCGGTATAATCGTTTTTTAAATAATTATTTAAGCGAGGTATTATACCACAATTATGTTTAAATATATTATCCAAATTTAAATATTTATCTTTAAAATCTTTTTCTCCAAATAAAATTATATTTTTTTCTTCTTGTTTCAATTGGTTAAAAGGAATCGTTAAACGAATCTTTTTTTTATCAGCTAAACCTGCAATTTCTTTATAAAAAGTTTTGGTAGAAGCTGGACCAACAGGTTTTAAAGCACCTTCGGCGATAGAAATAGTGTCGTTTTCTACAATACGAGCTAATGAAAATACTTCGGTAAAACCTAAGCCTTTACAAGATTCGCACCATCCAAAGGGACTGTTAAACGAGAAACTATTGGGCGAAGGTTCGGGGTAACTTATACCTGTATCTTTACACATGAGATTTAGAGATAAAAAATCTTCTTTTAAGTCATTATCTAAAATTAAAGTTGAATTATTGCCATATTCTAAACAAATTTCCATTGAATGCAACAAACGATTATAGTTCTTGTTTGTTACCTTAATTTGATCTATCAATACTTCAATATTGTGGTTTTTATAGCGGTCTAATTTTAATTTTAAAACATCTTGAATGGTATAAATTTTACCGTCCACACGCATTTGAACAAAACCTAATTTTTCCATATTATTAAATAGGTCGGTATATATACCTTTACGACCTATCACTAAAGGAGCAAAAAGTGATATAGATTGATTATCGTACTTTTTTTGTATGTTTATAATAATGTCATCTTTAGACATTTTAACCATGGGTAAATTGGTATTGTAACTATATGCAACAGCAATTTTACTATAAAGTAATCTCAAAAAATCATAAATTTCAGTAGTGGTACCAACAGTACTTCGGGGATTATTATTGGTTGTTTTTTGT
>JASGCT010000083.1 GCA_030053915.1 Alphaproteobacteria bacterium | reverse complement strand
GCTGTTGTATAAATATCGGCTTCTATGTTTGCGAAATCATGACTAAAAAATTTTCCAGTTCTACCATAGCCACATTGAATAGAATCCGCTATAAAGATTGAATTATAAGTTGTACAAAGTGATCTAATAGTCCGTAAAAAGTCAACATCTGCAACTCTTATACCACCTACACCTTGTATGCCCTCAATGATAACAGCGGCTACGTTATTTCCCTGAGAACGAAAATAATTTTCTAAGGCTTCAATATTATTAAATGGTAAAAAATCAACATGTTCAGTTTGATTCACAGGGGCAATAATACTTGGGTTGTCGGTTGCTGCAACTGCTAAAGACGTTCTACCATGAAATGATTTTGTAAAGGCTACAATTTTTTTACGTTGATTATAAAATGACGCTAATTTTAAAGCATTTTCATTAGCTTCAGCACCACTATTACAAAGAAAAAGGTTAAAATCTGATTTCCCACTTATTTCGCCAAGTTTTTGTGCTAATTCATGTTGAATAGGTAAAATTACTGAATTAGAATAAAACGAAATTTTATGAAGTTGTTCGATAATTTTTTGTTTCCAATGTGGATGATTATGTCCGATGCTAATTACAGCATGACCGCCATAAAAGTCTAAATAAGAATTTCCAAAATTATCGTAACAATTAGAAAGTTCAGCCTTTTCTAAAATAATATTTTGTAATTGATACACGTGAAACAAATCCATACATAAATTTTAAAAATAATTTGCTTTTAATTGTAGTCCGCAGGTTTCTGAAAATTGACACATGAGGTTCATGTTCTGTATTGCTTGACCAACGGCACCTTTTATTAAATTATCAATAATACAATGAACAACAACCGTATCTTGTTCTTTTTCGATATGTAATAAACAATTATTTGTATTAATCACTTGTTTTAAATCGATCATAGTTTTAGAAATATAAACAAAGGGGCTCATCTGATAATATGTAATAAACATGTCATAAAGTTTTTCTAAATCTAAAGAACATTGAAGCGTTGAGCTGGTAAATATTCCTCTAGTAAAATTGCCTCTAAACGGCAGAAAATGAATATGAGGCTTTTTGCTTTGAATATATTCTATAGATTCATTGATTTCAAATAAATGTTGATGCGTAAGTGTTTTGTAGGGCTGAAGGTTGTTAGCTCGCCAACTGAAATGATTGGTTGATGAAAGCGATTGTCCGGAGCCTGTAGAGCCAGTTGTGCCTGAAATATAAACCTCATCTATTTGTATTGAACTTGCTAAAGGAATTAAACTTAATTGAATAGCCGTAGCAAAGCAACCCGGGTTAGCAATATTTTTAGCAGCTTTGATTCGGTCTCGATGCATTTCTGTTAAACCATAAACAAAATGCTTATGTTCTAAGTTACACGTATTTTTTAATCTAAAATCTTGAGATAAATCAATTATTTTAATAATATCTGGAATTTTATTGTGTTCTAAAAATTGTTTAGATTCATGATGTCCAAGACACAAAAATAAAATATCAATATCAAAATGAATCGTATCAGTGAATACAGTCTTTAAATAAAATAAATCGGTATGAATTGCATGCACTGGTTTTTTAGCTTGGCTTTTACTGTACACGAATTCAATGGAAGTTTGGGGATGAAAGGCTAAAATTCTTATGAGCTCTCCACCTGTATAACCCGCACCCCCAATGATTCCAACTTTAATTATCTGCATGTGTATCAGTTATTATTTGATTTAAAATTGAAACTTGGTTACCAAATATTTTTGTAAACCCTTTGACATCTTCGCCAGTCCAAGAATTGTTCATTTCACCATAGCTACCAAATTTTGCATTCATTAAATCGAAAGGTGATTTTATGCCATTCAGCGTAAAATGATTTTTTTTAAGTGTTACAAACACACTACCCGAAACGTTTTGTTGGCTATTAATAAAAAAAGATTCGATGTTACGCATCACCGGGTCTAATATTTGCCCCTCGTGTAACCAATTCCCATAAAATTGGGCAAGTTGATCTTTTAAATTAAGTTGCCATTTGGTAAGTACGTGTTTTTCTAGAAGATGATGGGCTTTGATGATGATGATAGGAGCGGCGGCTTCAAATGCAACTCGTCCTTTAATGCCTATGATGGTATCGCCTACATGGATATCTCGTCCAATACCGTAACCAGCGGCAATGTCATCTAAAAAAACAATTGCATCTGCCGGATGATTAAAAGAGTTGTTATTTACTTTAACTAATTGCCCTTTTTCAAAATGCAAAGAAATATCTAATGGTTCCTCTTTGGTAAGAGGTGTTACCCATGCATGTTCTGGCAATTGCCCATACGAATTAAGAGTTTCTTTGCCACCAATACTCGTTCCCCATAATCCTTTATTTACAGAATATGCAGCTTTATCATAATTCATAACGATGCCTTTATTTTTTAAATAATCAATTTCGGTTTGGCGACTTAATTTTAAATCTCTAATAGGGGTTAAAATTTTTATAGTAGGGATTAAAATATTAAATATCAAATCGAACCGCACTTGGTCGTTTCCTGCGCCAGTACTTCCATGTGCCACAAAATCGGCATGTAATTTTTTAGCATGTTCGGCAATATGTATAGCTTGGCTTAATCGCTCGGCACTTACACTTAATGGATAGGTATTATTTTTTAGAATATTTCCATATATTAAATATTGAATAATGGAATCGTAATACGATGCAACGGCATTGATATTAGTATGAGAACTTGCACCCAGTGTGTAAGCGTGTTGTTCAATTTCGGTTAGTGTTTTTTCGTTGAAACCACCTGTATTTATTGTTATTGTATGTACTTCATATTTGAGATCTTGGGTAAAATAGCTTAAACAATACGATGTGTCTAATCCGCCACTAAATCCTAAAACTATTTTTGGCATATTTTAATATTTTAGTTATAATAAATTATTTTTGGTTGGAGGTTCAAACAACATGGCGGTACATAAACAATTTTTAAAATCTTTTTTGTTCAGAATGTCAAAATTGATACAACTTTTGCAACCCTCCCAAAAAATAGCATCTTTTGTAAGTTCGCTATATGTTACAGGTTTATAACCGAGTTCGCTATTTATTTTCATTACAGCTAATCCCGTTGTTAAACCAAATATTTTGGCTTCTGGGTATTTTGTTCTTGAAAGATTAAAAATAGCCTTTTTAATTAGTTTGGCTACACCGCATTTTCGATATTCTGGTGCTACTATTAGCCCACTGTTTGCCACAAATTTTTTAGATTCCCAAACTTCAATATAACAAAATCCAACCCATTGACAATTTGTGGTTAAAGCTATAATAGCCTTACCTTCTTTCATTTTTTCAATAATGTAACCTGTGTCTCTTTTAGCGATACCTGTTCCGCGTTCTTTAGCAGAATGTTCCATCTCTGAGGTTATAATTTCGGCATAATCGAAGTCTAATTCTGATGCAACTCTTATTATATAATTAGTTTCTAATTCCAAATTAATAATGATTAAAAATAATAACAATAAAATATTTAAAGAAATATGTAGTTTTTAGAGTCATTTGGTTTGAATTAAAGAGTATTTTAATTTAAAAATAAACAATTATTCAGGTTATAAAGTAAACTGCGCTTCATAGTTTTTAATTTTCGCAAAATTAGTTAATTTTTTTTGATTATTATGTTAAAATTATTAAAATGTTTTTATTGTTAATATTTTAAAAAAAAGAGAATGATGAAAAAATATTTGGTTGCGTATTTTTTCAATAAAATTCAAATTAAATTATTAAATTTGCAGTGTAAATTAATAAAATATGAGATTCTATCCATATCAAAATAACGGTTTAAAATATGCGGTATTTAACCATTCCCAAAACAATTTTTTTAAATTCCCACCAATTTTTTTAAATATTAAAATATATGTGATTATAAGTTTCTGTTCAGGTTCTATTTTTTTAAAAGCTCAGGACTCAATACCATTTAATTTAAAATTGAATCACATTGCGTTATCTGTTAAAAATTTAGATCAATCCGTGGCATTTTATAAAGATATACTACAATTGTCAGAAATTACAAACCGAACTCAAAAACCAGGTATCCGATGGTTTGCAATTGGTGAAGGCAAAGAATTACATTTAATATCTACTATCAAAGGAAAAGTAACAATTAATAAAGCGGTTCATTTAGCCTTAGCTGTGTTAGAATTTGAAAACTTTATT
Source organism: Alphaproteobacteria bacterium (assembly GCA_030053915.1). Taxonomy (GTDB): domain Bacteria; phylum Bacteroidota; class Bacteroidia; order Chitinophagales; family Chitinophagaceae; genus JASGCT01. Next base: position 4,590 of record JASGCT010000083.1, on the reverse strand, counting down.
AGTTATTTAAATAGTAAAAATATAGAATATTCAAGTTGGCTTGGATTGGTTAAAAGTGTAACTGTTCGAGCAGATGGCATTAAACAAATTTATATTCAAGACCCTGATGGTTATTGGATAGAAATTCTTAGTACAGAATAAAAAAGCGCTTGGAGAAAATTTTATAGTTTTATTTAAATTATAATTTTCATAAACGACCTAAAATAGTTTCTGTTTTATTTTGTTAAATTTATTGTAAATTTTCAGTTCACTAAAAATTAATTTACAATTTAAAGATAAATGTCTTATCTTTGCTATAAAAATTTAGCTATAAACATAATTTTATGACTACAATCAAAGGACCCTCCATTTTTTTAGCACAATTTTGTGCTGATACACCGCCTTATAATAATTTAGACAACTTCTGTCGTTGGGCTTCAAGTTTGGGCTATAAGGGGATTCAAATACCAACATGGGATACAAGGCTTATAAATTTAGAACAAGCGGCTACGAACCCAACCTATTGTGCAGAATTACTTGAGACAGTAGATAAACATCATGTAAAAATTTCAGATTTATCAACGCATCTCCAAGGGCAACTTGTAGCTCTTCATCCAGCTTATGAGGATCTTTTTAGTGGTTTTGCGCCCGAACAGGTTAGACATAACGCAACTGCTCGTCAAGCATGGGCTGTTGAACAATTAAAATATGCGGCAAAAGCTGCTAAAAACTTAGGGGTTACCGAAGTGGCAACCTTCAGCGGCGCTCTGCTTTGGCATACCATGTTTCCTTGGCCTCAACGTCCGCCAGGCTTAGTAGAAGCAGGTTTTAAAGAATTGGCAAAGCGCTGGCTACCTATATTAAATTATTACGAAGAATGTGGGGTTAATTTATGTTATGAAATTCATCCTGGCGAAGACCTTCACGACGGATTAACGTTTGAAATGTTTTTAGAAGAAGTAAACCACCACCCACGTGCAAATATTCTGTACGACCCTTCGCATCTCATATTGCAAAGTATCGATTATTTAGGATATATCGATTGCTATCACGAACGCATTAAAATGTTCCATGTAAAAGATGCGGAATTTAACCCCACTGCAAAATCAGGCGCTTTTGGAGGTTACCAAAATTGGCTGACACGCCCAGGACGATTTAGGTCTTTAGGTGATGGACAAATTAATTTTAAAGGAATCTTTAGTAAATTAAGTCAATACGATTTTAAAGGTTGGGCGGTGTTAGAATGGGAATGTTGTTTAAAAGACCAATTAATAGGTGCAAAAGAAGGCGCAGCCTTTATCCAAAATCACATTATTCCTGTTACTCAAAAAGCATTTGATGATTTTGCAGGTGTAACACCCAACCCAAGTTTTTTAAATAAAGTTTTAGGAATTAATTAATATCTAATCTAAAAAGACCTCAATAAAAACTTTTAAAATATGCAAAATAAAGTAATTCATTTATGAAATATACAATCGTAATCATGAGCCTTGTTTTAGGCTTCATTTTAAATAGTTGTCAAGCACAAAAAAATAATAAACTTATGGAAAATGACCAATCAAAAAATTCGCCCATTAGTGATAGTAATCTATTGAAAATCTCTAATAATGAATGGCGAAAAAAATTACCGGCTGATGTCTATTACATAGCTCGAGAAAAAGGCACAGAACGTCCTTATTCTAGCCCTTTAGAAGATTTTTACGATACTGGGACTTACGAATGTGCCGTCTGCGGCAACCCTTTGTTTAAAAGTAATGCTAAGTTTAATAGCGGCTGCGGGTGGCCTAGTTTTTTTGAACCCATTTCTAAATCGTCATTAATTTATAAACCAGATAATAAGTATGGTATGCACCGTACCGAAGTTGAATGCGGGCGTTGCAACTCGCATCTAGGGCATGTTTTTGATGACGGACCTCCACCTACCGGTTTAAGGTATTGTATTAACGGCGTTGTCTTGAAATTTGACAAAAAAAAGTAAGAACTGGGTACAACATGTGGGCAATAGCTAAAAAAGATTTTTTTCAGTACTTTACAAATCTAAGTGGCTCTTTTTTTATAATCGGTTTTTTAGTTTTAAATGGCTTCATTTTATTTGTTAATGCAAGTACCAATGTTTTTGATTTTGGATACGCAAATTTAGACGCCTTTTTTAGTTTAGTACCTTGGTTTTTAATTGTACTTTGTGCCCTGCTTACTATGAATAGTTTTAGCGAAGAGTTTAGATCGCAAACCTACCAATTACTTAAAGTAATGCCACTTAACCATACCCAAATTGTTTTTGGAAAGTTTATTGGAAATTTAGGAATTTTATTATGTGCTATTTTACCTACTTTTATTTATGCCATTGCCCTTAATAATTTAAGTGCTCAAGGTGGCATTGATTGGGGTGCAACTATAACCAATTATATAGGTTTGATTGGGTTAGGCATCTGTTTTTTAAGCATAGGTATTTTTTGCAGCTCCTTAAGTTCATCCAATTTAATTGCTTTTTTTATAAGTGTCTTTTTAAGTTATTTTTTTTATAATGGTTTAGAATATAGTGCTCAATGGATACTAAACAATTCGAACCTCTATTATAGTATCCAAAATTTTTCTTTGCAATATCATTATAAAAACATGCAATACGGTTTATTTGTTTTTTCGGATAGCATCTTTTTTATTCTAACTGTATTATTTTTTTTGAAATTAGCCACCCGTAATTTAAGTTGTTATGAACCCTAATAAAAAGTCAATTTCAAAACTGTGGTTTTTAATAATTATTTATATAGTTTTGGTATATATTAATAGTTTTATCAACTTTAAACTAGATCTTACTGCTGATAAACGGTTTAGCTTAAATAAAAGTAGTTTAGAGGTTATAAAGTCTTTAGAATCTCCTATTTCAATCGAGGTCTTTTTAACAGGTACATTGCCACCTAACTATGCCAAATTATCCAGTTCATGTAAAGAATTATTGTTTTTATTAAAACAAAATAACCCTTCTAAAATCAACCTTAAATTTATAGATATAGAACAAGACTTTACGAGCGATTCTGTTAAAAAAATTTGGTATGATAGTTTGTATCGAATAGGTGCTAATTTTGATACCTATAAACATCAAACAGCCTCTCAGAATATCACTCAAGTTATAGTCCCTGTGGCATTGGTAACTTATAAAAATTATCAACCTGTTGTTATTCAATTAAATAGTAGCCGCAAAATATATAAATTAGTTGATATTATTAACGATGTTGAAATTGAAGATAAAGAAGCAACTCAAAACGAAGCCGCAAGTTTGTTAGAGAATAAATTTATACAAGCAATTTATGCATTATCGCGACCCACAATCCCTGTTTTTGGTATTGTTGTTGGTAATGCCGAAGCAGAATATAACGAAGTATATGACTTGATTGAAAAAACTAAAATGTATAATCAAATTGCGGTTATTGATTTACAAAAAGGGTTTCCAGACCCTAAAATACTAAAAACATTAATTATTTTAAAACCACAACTGCCTTTTACAGATGCAGAAAAATATAAATTAGACCAATATGTTGTTCATGGTGGTAATATTATTTGGTGTATCGATAATTTATATGCGGAATTAGAAGGGTTAAGAAATCCATCTGGCTCTTATTTAGCTGCACCCAGAAATTTAGGCTTAGACGATTTGTTTTTTAAATATGGTATTAGAATCAATAATAATTTAGTGCAAGATTTAAATTGTGCTAAACTTCCTTTAACCGTAGGTGTTCTTGATAATGGACAACCCAATATACAACGCTTCCCATGGCCTTACTACCCGCTATTATTCAATTATAATCGCCATCCTTTGAGTTTTAATATTGACAAAGTGCTTTCAAAATTTCCATCTTCAATAGATACTATTAAAACACCAGAACTTAAAAAATCAATTCTATTACAAACAGATTCATCGTCAAGAATTTTATTTTCGCCAAGTATGGTTTCTTTACGTTCCGTATCTTCAGAAGCCGATTTGCAACGGTTCAATAATCATCATATTCCAATAGCAGTTTTGGTTGAGGGTAAATTCAAATCTCTTTATGCATATCGTGAAGACAAAACACTAAACGATTCAATCCATAAAATAACCGGGATGTTATTTTTACCTCAAGCCAAGTTAACGTCTAAACAAATTTTTATAAGCGATGGCGACCTGTTTTTGAATGAGGTATTAAATGATGGCACGATGTTGTCGATGGGTGAATTGAATCATGATAATTATATTTTTGGCAATGCTAATTTTTTTACCAATATATTAGATTACATGGGTGCTGATATTCCTATTTATGAAAGTAGAAATAAAACCTATATTTTACGCTTATTAGATAAAAATAGTATAGCCAAAAATAGATTTTTTTGGCAACTTGTTTTAATTGCCCTTCCTATTATATTTTATGTTTTACTCAATTTTTGTATTGTTTCTTGGCAAAAATATAAATATGGTAGGCGCGTGGATTTCGTTTAAAAGCGGAAGTCATTATTGTGTAGTACTGTAAATGTAATATTAAATTTAATAATAATAAATTTAAATACGTTCTTTAAAAAATTCATTAAATCGGCAAAAGTTAATTGTTTTGTTTCTATAATAAATAATTTTTGCAAAGTTAC
>JASGCT010000082.1:8780-8944 GCA_030053915.1 Alphaproteobacteria bacterium | reverse complement strand
GGCATATTCGTACATTCTTTTAGGAATGATATAAGGGTTATTAGCTTGAATTTCATTTTCTCCTGTCTTTCACATTTTCATTGTTCAAAACTATTCATACTTTCATACATTCACATTTTCATTGTTCAAGACTTTTCATTGTTCAAAACTATTCACACTTTCAT
>JASGCT010000082.1:0-8680 GCA_030053915.1 Alphaproteobacteria bacterium | reverse complement strand
ACATTCACATTTTCATAGTTCAAGACTTTTCATTGTTCAAAACTATTCATACTTTTATACATTCACATTTTCATAGTTCAAGACTTTTCATTGTTCAAAACTATTCATACTTTCATACATTCACATTTTCATAGTTCAAGACTTTTCATGTTTTCACCAGTTTAAATTGGACTATTTGATAATTATAAATGGTGTTAAATCAAAAATAAAATGTCAAAAACATACAGCACAAAATTCTTCCGTTAGCGAGGATTGTCCAAACCAAAATTTAATCCGATCAGGGCTACGCGCTCAGGTTTTATAAAAACTTATAAATAATGTATATTCGAGTATCTACCGTTCACTCAATAAGTGACATATTAAAATCCTACCACCCTAAAATATAGGCAAACATTAAAGGCGCCACGATGGTGGCATCGCTTTCAATAATATATTTTGGGGTATTAATATCTAATTTTCCCCAGGTAATTTTTTCATTGGGCACGGCTCCCGAATAAGAACCATAAGACGTAGTGCTATCGCTAATTTGACAAAAATAACTCCAAAAAGGAACATCGTGCCATTCCAAGTCTTGATACATCATGGGCACCACACATATCGGAAAATCGCCAGCGATACCTCCGCCAATTTGAAAAAATCCAACTCCTGCACCCCCAGAGTTCTTTTTATACCAATCGGCTAAATAAACCATATACTCAATACCCGTTTTAACTAATTGTGCTGATAACTCGTTTTTAATAACATAGCTGGCAAAAATATTAGCAGAGGTGCTATCTTCCCAACCAGGACAAACAATGGGAATGTTCTTTTCGGCAGCCGCAACCATCCAGCTGTCCTTGGAATCTATTTCGTAATATTGGGTAAGCATGCCCTCATTGATAATTTGATATAAATATTCGTGTGGAAAAAATCGCTCTTGATTGTCCGCAGCGCGTTTCCAAACCGAGTATAAATGTTTTTGTAACCTTCTAAAAGCCTCTTCTTCGGGAATGCAGGTATCGGTTACTCTATTGTAATGATTTTCTAATAAATGCCTTTCATCTTGAGGCGTTAAATCGCGATAATTAGGAATTCTTTTATAATGTGTATGAGCAACTAAATTCATAAGATCTTCTTCTAAATTAGCCCCGGTACACGAAATGATAGACACTTTGTTGTTACGAATCATTTCGGCTAAACTGATGCCCAGCTCGGCGGTACTCATAGCGCCGGCTAAACTTATTAACATTTTACCATCATTATTAATATGTTGCACATATTGTTCAGATGCGTCAACTAAACTTGCCGCATTAAAATGCCTAAAATGATGTTTAATAAATTTTGAAATTGGTTTTGTTGAATTCATGTTTTTTCTGCAAATATCCACATTTTTAAAGAATTTTTATAAAAAACGTTGATTTTTTTTATTCTTGATTGAATTTTCTTTCACCCAACATGTTTATAGATCTTGTTTGGCGGTGAAATTGAATACCAAAACGGTGCACTTCGTCACGAATACTGCGCAATAGGTTCAGCCCTTCATTATCCCAATTTAGTTTTATGGATTGCGATTGATTTGGAAAATAAACTTCTTCTTCGCGCTTGGCTAAACCTATAATATCTACTTTATGAGCAATTTGTAAGATGTTTAATGCTTCCAGTGCCGAAGAGAGTTGCCCTTTGCCACCATCTATTACAATTAAGTGCGGCAAGGGGTCGTTTTTTAAAAGGACAGATTTATAGCGTCTAAAAACAATTTCTTTCATCGAGGCAAAGTCGTTAATCCCCTTCACAGTTTTTATATGAAATTTGCGATATTGGGCATGATATGGCACCCCTTTTTTAAAACAAACCATGGCACCAACCGGCGAAGTACCCTGAATATTAGAATTATCAAAACATTCGATGTGCAAGGGCACCGCTTTTAAGTTTAAAGACGCTTTTAAATCTGCTAAAACGTTGGTTTTATCTAGTTCTGGCAAAGGGTTTAATATTTTTTCCTTGTGGAGGTTTTCTTTTAGGGCAAAATCAGCATTTTTTTGAGCTAAATCTAATAACTTTTTTTTGTCTCCAAGCTTGGGCACTGTTATTTTTTGAGCAAAATACGCACCGAGCTCTAAGGGCACAACCAGTTCGTGCAACTCGCGACCAAAAGTGTCTTTAATATAAAGAATCACCACACTATAAATTTCTTCAGCGTTAAACGCTAAGGGGATTTCTAAAGGAATGGTATGGGTTTGTACCACCACGCCATTGTGTATCATTAAATAACTGGCATAAGCAACATGGTTGTTGTGGGCAATAGCAACGACGTCAAAGCAATTTTGTTGTTGAGAATGTAAAATAGAACTGGGCTGATACGTTTCTAGGGCGTCTAATTTTTTTTTATAAATGGCCGCCTTTTCAAAATCTTCAGCATCCGAAAAAGCCCACATAGTTGTTTTTAAATAAGATTTAATAGGTTGTAAATTGCCTTTTAAAAGATGTTTTATCTGTTGAATGCCTTCTAAATAATTTTGTAAAGATTGATGCCCTTGACAAGGTCCCAAACAATTGCCTAAATGATATTCTAAACAAACTTTAAATTTTCCTGCGGCAATGTTTTTTTCTGTTAAATTTAACGAACAGGTTCTTAAAGGAATGTTCTCTTTAATATGATTAAAAATGGTGTGGGCGTTTACTACAGACGTGAAAGGACCAATATAGGTATCGTTAATATGGGTCTTTTTTTTTCTTGTAAAAAAGATGCGGGGAAAAGGTTCATTTTTAATTACAATATAAGGGTACGACTTATCGTCTTTTAGCCGAATATTGTATTTAGGTTTATGTTGTTTAATAAGCTGGTCTTCTAAAATTAACGCATCTGATTCCGAGTTCACGATAGTAAACTCGAAGCGGTGGATTTGAAATACCATCTCTTGGGTTTTGCGACTGGTTTCTTGGTGGCTGAAATAACTGCTGAGGCGATTGTTAAGATTTTTAGCTTTGCCAATATAAATAATTTGATCCTGTTGATTATAAAATTTATAAACCCCAGCATCGGCAGGAATTTGTTTTTTCAAAACAGCAAATTGTACTGTGGTCATGTTAGTTTTTTATAAATATTGCAAAAATAGGAATATTTTTACTAATTTTGCCAAAAAAAGATGTTGTCTTCAGAGATTGTTATTGTTGGTGCTGGTCCGGCGGGGTGTGCAACCTCGATGTTTTTATCTAAGAAAAAAATTAAACATACGATATTAGATAAGGCGGTTTTTCCAAGAGATAAAATTTGTGGGGATGCGTTAAGTGGTAAAACCCTGGCGGTTTTAAACAAATACGACCCACAATTAATACAAAATTTATATAATACCAACCCAACCCAAGTTTTAGGTAGTTTTGGGTGTGTTTTTGCGGCACCCAATGGCAAATCGATTGATATTCCGTTTGTTTTGCCACAAAAAACCGACCTTAAAGCCCCGCCCGGTTTTTTGGCGACGCGTTTGTTTTTTGACAATTTTCTGTTCGAACAATTAAACCACGACTATGCCACGGTTATTCAAGGCGCTGCTTGTAAAAAAGTTGAAAGACAAGGCGCACTTTCTGTAATACATTATGTTCAAAATGGAGTTACCAAAACACTTCCAAACGTAAAACTAGTTGTCGCCGCCGATAGCGAGCGCAGCCAAGTAAAAAAATCTCTTTTGAATACGCCACGCGAAAAAAATCATTTTGCCGCGGGCATTAGAGCGTATTATACAGGAGTAACCGGTTTTCATGAACAACATTATATTGAACTTCATTTTTTAAAAGATGTCTTACCGGGTTATTTATGGATTTTTCCAATGAGCCAAAACACGGCTAATATTGGTTTAGGAATGCTAAGTAGCAAGGTAAGCGCAAAAAACATCAATCTCCCCAAATTGTTAGAATCGGCAATCGCTAACAACCCTACAATTGCACATCGTTTTAAAAACGCTAAACCCATTAGCAAAATAGAAGGCTGGGGGTTGCCCTTGGGTACCAAACAACGCCCAATAAGCGGGGATGGGTTTTTGTTAACTGGAGATGCGGCGTCTTTAATAGATCCTTTTACTGGTGAGGGTATTGGAAACGCCTTGCACAGCGGTATGGTGGCAGCACATTGCATTGTTGAAGCCATTGAACAAAATAATTTTTCAGCAGATTTTTTAAAACGGTACGACCAAACCATTTATAAAAATTTGGGGTCTGAATTAAAAATAAGCACTACGTTGTTAAGGTTATGTAACTTTCCATGGCTTTTTAATTTAGTTGTTAATAAAGCCCATCGTAGCGCCAGTTTACGTAACACCATTAGCTGTATGTTTTTGAATTTAGACATTCGGGCAAAACTAAAAAATCCCTTGTTTTATTTAAAATTATTATTTAGTTAATGTGTGGCAAAAACAATGTAAATAGAAACAATGCAAGCCAAAATAACGCAGACTTTGTTTTTACTGGTGCTGAAAATTTAATACATCAAAACGTTGATTGGAAGTCTAAAAAAATTGGCGTTTTGTCTAACTCCTCTGTAAAAAACAATAACAACATAAGTACTATAAATTTATTAATAAAAAACAAATTTAATCTCGTCAAGCTATTTACACCTGAACACGGCTTAACTGCTAAAAATAAAGATGGCAAATTAGTACAACACCGAACTTATAAAAATATACATGTCATTAGTCTTTATAATTTCAAACTTAAAATACCTAAACGTATTTTTAAAAATATTGACTATTTATTAGTAGATTTGCCAAATATTGGCGTTAGGTTTTATACCTATACCTGGACATTATATGATTGCTTGAACGTTTTAAATAACGCTAGTACCAAAATTATTATTTTAGATCGCCCGAATTTAAGAACAAATAATTTAAAGGTTATGAGTTGGAATTTTTTAAATATAAATCATTTTAGTTTTCTTTCAAGGGCGTCTATTCCAATTGTACACCCATTTACACTAGGAGAGCTTTCCATTTATTTTAAAAACAGAAATCAATTAAACATTCACCTCGACGTTGTTAAGTTTAAAAACAGGACTAGAAACAAAGCAAATGAAACGAAGAACGAAAACTGGACAAAACCTTCACCAGCACTTGTAAATTATAATTCTTGTTTTTTATACCCCGCTTTATGTTTGTTTGAAGCAACGAATATAAGCATAGCCAGAAATTCTAAGTATTCTTTTCAGTGGATTGGCGGACCACAACTTCCTTGCACAAAAATAATTGCTGTTTTAAATAAACACTTCAAAAACCAGATAGATTTTCAAACTAAAACAATTTTAATGTCTTCTGAAAATAAACGCATTAAAGGAATCTTTATGACACCCAAAAATTTATTTTTTGACATGATGTTTTTTGGTTGTATGTTATTAAAAATTATAAAAGACAATTATGCCCAATTTAAGTGGCAACCTTACCCTACTTATGCGAACTCTAAAGGTAAAGACCATTTAAGTTTACTATTAGGTGTTAAAAATATGCAATTATTATTTGATTTAGAACTTAAAGCTTTTAAAACGTTTTTGCTAAACGACAAGTTGGTTAACAAAAAAAATTATACCCCAATAATTCCGCTTTATTAACTATATAAATACTGAATTTTAGCTTTTTTTATAATATACCATTTTTTGGCAGATTCGTCAAACTTTAATGTCCCTTTTGACAAGGTTACAAAGTTTTTGGCGTTTCGTACAACATTCTCGGCTTCGCACATGGGTTCTATTAGTTTTTTATATAATTCTAAAGCTAAAGTAATAATATACAAGTCGTTGCAAATGGAAAACTCGGCCATATTGGGCGAAATTTTAGTACATTCGTAAATAGACGAACTTCTCACAAACACATTAGTTTTTAAAATGTCTTTAAAACTACCCTCGTCGTTGGCGGCGCCTAAATAAAAAACTTCTGGTTTGTCATAGGTTGGATACCTCTCTTTAATTTCTTCCGAAACAAGTTGCGTGTTCGCCATGTCTAAGTCGATAGTCGTTGGCGTATCAAAATGATAGGTAGGGCTTGGCAAGGCATGGTCTTGAATGGTTTTAGGGAAATCAAGCTGCGACTCAACGTCCAAAAGCTTTACTTCTAAAAAATCAAATTTTTTGTGAAGAATTAATAATTCTTTTTTATTATCTTCAATTCTTGATTTTATATGAGCCAAATCTTTATTAAAGGGTTCTAATTTTAAAAAAACGCTTGACAAATCTTGATGCAAAGTGTCTATTTTTTTATAAATATTTACAAACTCGGTTCCGTAATCGTGCCCTTTAGGCACCTCTTTAAGTTGCTCCTTTTCTGGTTCTTTTGTGGGAGCGTTTAAGCGTGGTTGAAAATACTGCGCCATTCTTGATTCTAAAACATAGATCCGTTTTTTTAACCAATTTTCTTTGTTATTAACAAGTTTATAGAGCACGTAAAATACGGTAAGCACAAGTAAAAAACAGACCACAAGTCCAATGATAATTAAAATTTTTAATTTAGACCCGATGCCTCTAGATTGATTGGCTTGAAGTAATTTTATTTTATTTTGATTTTTAATAAAAATGGTCGAAAAACTATCATTTATATTTATTAAACTTTGGTTTAAGTTAGCAACTTGTAAAGCTAGGCTATCAATTTTTTTTAGTTTTTTGGGTTTTGTTTTGTTTTTGTCAGCTTTTTTATTTCCCTTTTTGTCGGCTTCTTTTGTTTTTGTCGTGTCTTTTTTTACTTCGGTGTTATTGTCATTTAGTTTGTCGTTGTTGGCGTTTTCGTCCTTTTTGTCGTTTGTTTTCTTTTTAGACTTTGAATTTTTCTTCTTCTTAGAGTCTTTTTTTTCAACAACAGAGGTTTGATTGTTGTTAGGTGTCGTTGATTCTTGTGCAAAAAGATTTAATAACATTAAAAATGTTATAAAAAACAAACCTATCTTTTTAATTTTAACATCACAATTCATATATAAATTTATTCTTTATCAACTTTTTGTTGCCACAAAATTAAACAATTTAAACTATATTTTTAAAAAATTATATAATAATTTAATATTTTAAAAAATTATATGATAAAAAAACGTAACTTTGCCGCCGAATAAATTGTGGGGTGTTGAAATTTTGGCAGACATACCCTCTTGTCTCGAGGGCGGGGAGCCTAGGATAAACATAGTGTAGAGCCGTTAAGGTGCAAACTTTAACGACCAGGGTTGACCACTTGGTTTTTGCGCTATTGCTAACTACCCCGTGAAGGTTCGAGTCCTTCCCCCACAGCTATTAAAATTTTAAACAGTGAATATAGCAGTTGTTGGTGCCACCGGTTTGGTAGGCACTAAAATGTTACAAATCTTAGAGGAACGAAATTTTCCTGTAACACATCTTTTTCCAATCGCCTCAGAAAAATCTATTGGCAAAACAGTCCGTTTTAAAGATAAAGAGATCCCAGTGTTATCGATGACGCAAGGGCTCGAAAGCGTTCCAGACATAGCTCTTTTTTCGGCAGGCGGTTCTACCTCTTTACATTGGGCACCCCAATTTGCAAACATAGGCACACGTGTTATTGATAACTCGTCGGCATGGCGCATGGATCCTACCAAAAAACTCGTCGTTCCAGAAGTTAATGCCCACGTACTTCACAAACAAGATTTTATTATTGCCAATCCTAATTGTTCTACTATTCAAATGGTAGTATCCCTTCAGCCCTTACATCTTCTATATAAAATAAAAAGAATTGTTGTAAGCACTTATCAATCTGTTACCGGAACAGGAAAAAAAGCTGTTGACCAATTGTTTAACGAACGCCAAGGGATAAAAGGGCAAATGGCTTATAAATATCCAATCGACCTCAATGCCATTCCCCAAATTGATGTTTTTTTAGACAATGGTTATACTAAAGAAGAAATGAAAATGGTTAACGAAACTAAAAAAATAATGCAAGACGACTCTCTACAAATTACAGCAACAACCATTCGTATTCCAGTTATTGGTGGCCATAGCGAAGCCATTAATATAGAGTTTCATAACGATTTTGACCTTGAAGACGTAAAAACAGCTCTGTCTAAAGCACCTGGCGTAATTGTTGAAGACGATCTAAAAAATCAAATCTACCCTATGCCCATAACAAGTCATGAAAAAGATGCTGTTTTTGTAGGCAGAATTCGTAGAGACGAAAGTCAAAAAAACACTTTAAACTTATGGGTGGTTAGCGATAATTTAAGAAAAGGCGCCGCTACAAATGCCGTGCAAATTGCCGAAGCCCTCATCGAACGTAATTTCGTTTAGCCCTAAGCTTGATTTTAGTATATTGCATCTTTATTGTTTGAATACATATTTAAGCAAATACGTAACGTATTATAATTAAACATAACATTGTTTTTTATACGAAATTCGTGAGGTGGTTTTGGAAACTAAATTTGGTAATGTTTTTGTTGTCCATAATACAATGATTCAAAAGAAATTCATACAAATTTTTTTTGACATTATTTAACCCAACTTGCCGGTATCGACCTCTAAAACTGCCAATTTTTGCCAATTTTGCCTGTTATAATTTTATAGATTATTGATATTCAATTATTTGTGTTTTATAACTTTACCGTAAATTATTAGCAAATGCCATTGAGTCAACACTTACTGAACAAACTCCAATGTTTGATATTTATTCAGACAAAATCAATGTTTTAGCCTTAAAATTTGCTAAAGAACTTCAAGAAAAAAGAAAAATTGAAGTTA
>JASGCT010000013.1 GCA_030053915.1 Alphaproteobacteria bacterium | reverse complement strand
TAAGTAGAATTACCCTTCGTAGTAGCAATATCGTTAGGGAGAACCTGCGTGTTCGACCTTTATCATCCTATCAAAAATATATTATAAAATTTTATAAAATGGATAATACGTACTTAGTTGACGTTAAAATAGTATGTAATTTTATATTTTTTTAGATATAAAACATAAAATATTAAATAATTATTGTAATTTTGCAACCCAGCGGAGATGGCGAAATTGGTAGACGCACTACTTTGAGGTGGTAGCGCCCGAAAGGGTGTGGGAGTTCGAATCTCCTTCTCCGCACCAATTCTATTTTAATTGCTAATATTTAAAACAGGAAACTCAGCACTTAAATCGATCCCCTTTGTCTTTGCAATATCATAAATTCTCTTAGCTTCTTTTAAATTCCCTAATTGTAATTGTATGTGTAATAAATTAATATAGGCGCCTCTAAATTCCGGATTCACCTTAATAGCTTTGTTTAGTACAGCAATGGCTTCAGGTATTTTATTTTTCTTTACATACACAACACCTAAACCCCATAACGAATTTACTTGATTAGGATTTAAAGTTAATACTTTATTATAATATTTTTCTGCCGAATCGTATTGACCCTTTTGAATGGCATAATAGGCTATATTATGATACGGAATCCATTCTGTAGGCTTTAGAATCGTTGCAATTCTATAATAATAATCAGACGAATCCTGCTTTTGAACCTTATCCAAATAATCAGCATAACCACAATACAAATCATAATCTAATGTCTTTTGCGAAAATGCAATTTGATAGTAATGTAATGCAGAATCATATTTCCCATTTTTAGTATAGTAAGACGCTATAAAGTTGACTATATTAATATCGCTTGGATTAACTTGCACAAGTTTTTCGTAATATTTCATGGCTAAATCGTTCTGGTCGTTCCGATTATAATAATCGGCTAAAGCACGATATGGATTTAATTTATTGGGTGAGGAATGGACTGCTGACGTATAAAACGATGCCACATCTTTAAAATCATCAATTCTATTAAAACTCATAATAGCCAAAATCAATACCCAAAACCCTGTGATATAAAGCACAATCTTACCCAAATAAATTCTAAGGTTTTCTATGCCCAAGGCTAATATAAAAGCAATACCAACTGCAGGAGTATATATACGATGTTCTAAATAATCGTAACGATTATCATTAAAATAAAGTAACATAGGCGGTATTAAAAATATAAACCACCATAAAAATCCAAAAAAACATTTTTTAAATGGAATTTTTAACCCCAAACATCCCAAAATTAATAATACATAAGCACCAATACCAATATAATAATTTATTGAAGAATAACTTGGATAAACAGATAAATTTACGGGTAAAATAAACTTCCCAATGCTTTCAAAAAGAAATGAAAAATTATTTTTAAAGGCTTCCCAACCCACAATTTCGCCAGTTGCCCGTATTTTATATTTAGACGTATCTGAAACATTATAAAATGAAAAAATTCTGGCGTCTAAAGCATGTTTTCTTATAAAATACCACACAAGTGCTATGAGTATCCAAATAATAATAATACGTAACAAATTTTTATTAAATGTTCTGTTTTCTGATTGAAGCGGTTGTTTAGAAAAATTTAAAAAATAATATACAAAACATATCGCAGGTAAAGCAATAGCGGTTTCTTTGGTAAATAAACTAAAAACTAAAAATATAAAATGCCAAATTAAAAATTTTAACTTGGACATATTTAAATATAAAACAAAACAATTAAAAGAGGCTAAAGTAAAAATAGTAAGTATGGTATCGTTGCGGCCAGGTATCCAACCTATGGCTTGAACAAATAAAGGATGTAACGAAAATAATAAACTTACTAAAAACGCAATTTGAAGATTTATTTTAAGCAAACACAAACATCTATACAATAATACCACACTGCCAACATGGTACATTAAATTTGAAAAATGAAAAATAACGGGTAGGTTTTTAGGGTCAGAAAAATTATGAAATTGAGAATCAATAATCCAACTTCCCCATAAAAAAGGTCTATAAAATGTGGCTATAAATGATGTCTCAAAACCTTTAAAAAAATTACTAAAATCAACAAAATAGGCATTTTCCTTTTCAACTAAATTAATCAAATCGTCTAAATCTACATAGTTAAAGCCTAAAATTTTACCAAATACAATACAATTAATTACAACCAAAAGTATAATAAATAAAATATTCTGTTTTAGAACACCTTTCTGTTTAATAAGTTCAATTTTTTGTAAATTTTTTTGAACTTCAAGTCTTATTTCCGTTTTTTTTATTTTTTTAGATTTAGTCGTCATGTTAAAAATAATAACGCAAAATTATAAAAAAAAATACAATTTTTATGATTTTTTTAAGAATTTTATAATAATAAATTTAAATTTCAAAACCATGCTAATGAAAATGAATGATTAAATGAATTTTTTTATTAAATAACGAAACCGTAATCTAAACACTAGCATTGTATATTTTATTTAAAATCATTCTTTGAGGATAGTTGTTGTAAGATGAACACCTACATAGACTTTTACATTACGGGCTTCGAAATTAAGTGCATGTCCAGCTAAATGCAGGTCATCACTAATATAATGAAAATGATAACCAGGTGTGTTGGCACTCGCATTTTTATTTAAAGGAAATCTAAATCCTACAAGGGTACCTTTAGTATTTTCAGTTTTAAATATTATTTGTTTTTTAAGAACTTCAGTTAATAGTGGTACTGGTTGATTAAAAGATGGTAATGATCGTGTTAAAATACTATCAAATATTCCGTATATTTTTATTGAAAACATTTTATTGCTGGTATCTGGTAAAAGACTATCTAAAGTTTTTATTATGGATTTATAACTACTTGGATTATTAAATTCAAAAGTATATTGAGGTGAAAAATTGGTTACTGTTAAAAATGGCGTAGAATCATTTGCTAAGGTGATATCATGAACAACACCAGCAGAGTCAAAACCATATATTTTATTGTTATAAAGCGTTATTTCCTTAAAATATACTTTTGAATGTGCTGTTTGAGTTGCAGCTCCTAACCCAAAATCGCCATAGTTTAAAGCAAAGCCCACTGGTAAAATCCCCAGATAGTTCCCAGAACTTAATTTTTGAAATGTTCCAATTTGATAAATAGGAGCAATTTGAACCCCATTATTTTTCCGACTTTTTGTGCAACTAAACAAAACAAGGGCAAGTATTGGTATTATTTTTAATTTATACATAGATTGAATTTGATATATTTAAAAATCTAAGTACTGAACTTAACAGTAATTTCTAATTTTTGCAAAGATAACAACTTTATATTGAAAATTAATTTTGAAAGACTATTTTTTTTTATATAATCAAATAATTTTAAATTAAATTATTCTATTAACACTTATTTAAAGAAGAAAGTATTAATTTTGCATAAATTTTAATACAATGCAGTATCATTTTGCACAAATAGAATCTAAATGGCAGTCTTATTGGGAAAAGAATCAATCAAACTTAGCTGAAAATAATTTTTCTAAACCCAAATTTTATGTTTTAGATATGTTCCCCTACCCAAGCGGCGCAGGTTTACATGTTGGGCATCCTTTGGGATATATTGCATCTGATATTTTTAGTAGATATATGCGTCTAAAAGGTTTTAATGTTTTGCATCCTATGGGCTACGACGCCTTTGGACTACCAGCCGAACAATATGCCCTAGAACACAAAATTCACCCCGCTGAAGCAACTAATAAAAATATTAAAAATTTTAGAAGACAACTTAAAAAAATTGGACTATCTTTCGACTGGAGCCGCGAATTAAGAACCGACGACCCCAACTATTATAAATGGACGCAATGGTTATTTATTCAATTATTTAATAGCTATTTTGACAGAAAACTCCAAAAAGCCTGTGTTATCGAATCTTTAATTGAAACTTTTAAGTTAGAAGGTAATAAAAATCACCCTTGCCCCAGCGATGAATCTTTAAAATTTAATGCCCAAGAATGGCATACTTATACCTACAAAACACAACACGATATTTTAATGCAGTACCGCTTAATGTACGCTGGACAAGGTGAAGTCAATTGGTGCGAAGCCTTAGGTACTGTTTTAGCCAACGATGAAGTTGAAAATGGCTTCAGTAAAAGAGGCTCACATCCCATAGAACGTAAAAAATTGCGGCAATGGAATTTAAGAATCACCGAATACGCCGAACGCCTTTTAGAAGGCTTAGAACAGATTCATTTTAGCAATTCATTGAAAGACATGCAAACCAATTGGATTGGAAAAAGTATCGGCGCCAATATTCATTTTAAATTAAATGATAATTCAGCGACCCTCCGAGTTTTTACTACCCGCCCAGATACTATTTTTGGCGTAGATTTTATGGTGATAGCCCCAGAACACGAACTCATTTCAAAAATTACAACACCCGAACAAAAAAAAGATGTTGACGATTATATTAAATATTGTAAATCGAAAACAGACCTAGATCGTCAAAAAGAAAAAAAAATTAGCGGATGTTTTACTGGCGCTTTTTGCGAACACCCATTTTTAAAAACCCCAATTCCAATTTGGATTTCAGAATATGTTTTAATTGGCTACGGAACAGGCGCTATTATGGCTGTACCTTGCGGTGATGAACGAGATTTTAACTTCGCACAACACTTTAATCTAAATATTACCAATATCTTAGGCAATTTATTCGATGGAAAAACTGCAAACCCTACTAAAGATGCAATACTGTGCAACAGCGATTTTTGTACAGGAAAAAACATGTCTGATGCTACTTTGTTAATCCTTGAAAAATTAGAAGCCATTGGCAGTGGGTATCGAAAAATAAATTACAAAATGCGCGATGCAGCGTTTAGCAGACAACGCTATTGGGGCGAACCCATACCTATTAAATGGATTAACGACTGCGCCATGCCCCTCACAATTCATGAATTACCATTAATTTTACCAGAACTTCAACATTATGAACTTGATAAAAATGGCAACGGTGTATTAGCCCAAATTCCAAGTTGGAATGCGCAAAATTTAGAAACCCTTACCATGCCCGGTGCCGCCGGAAGCAGTTGGTATTTCTTAAGATTTATGGATCCTAACAATGCGCATCACTTTGCCTCTAAAGATGCCTTGAGTTATTGGCAACAAGTAGATTTATACATCGGAGGTACTGAACATGCAACAGGACATTTAATGTATAGTAGAATGTGGACCCATGTTCTTTACGATTTAGACTATATACCATTTAACGAACCATTTAAAAAATTAATTAACCAAGGTATGATCCAAGCCTTTAGCTGGTTTTGCTATGTGGATAACCACGATAAATGTATTTACCCATACCACCTTGTACCATTTATTAATAAACCTCTAAAACGTCTTAGAATCCATTATGCCGATAAATTTTTTGCCCATCCAGGACGTTTAGACGATCATGGAAAAATCCATGAACAAACGAAATTAGATTTTTTAAATAATATACATAAAAAAGATTATAAACTCGTAGGTTTCGACACCGATATGCCAGAACATTTTGATAGCCATAAAGGGTTTGACTTTGAAAGCCAAATTGATAAAATGTCTAAATCTAAATATAATGTGGTAAACCCAGACGATGTTATTGAACATTATGGTACCGACACCTTTAGACTTTATGAAATGTTCTTAGGACCTATAGAACAAAGCAAACCCTGGGATACCAAAGGTATTGAAGGTGTCAGTAGGTTCTTAAAAAAAGTATGGAGACTATTTATTGACGAATTAAGCAGTCAAGTGATTGTTAATCAAGACGAACCTACAATTCAAGAACTAAAAATATTACATAAAACTATCAAAAAAATTACTGATGACATCGAACGCTTTTCTATGAATACGGCTGTTAGTAATTTTATGGTATGTATCAACGAATTATCTGATTTAAAATGTCATAAAAAACAAATTTTAGAACCTTTTTTGATATTATTAGCGCCTTTTGCACCTCATATTTGCGAAGAACTCTGGGAACTATGTGGTCATAATCAATCCATTTTTAAAGAACAATTCCCAGTTTTCAATACTGCTTTAGTTGAAGATAGTCAAAAAGAATATCCAATTAGCATCAATGGAAAATTAAGAGCCCATTTATTACTATCTTTAAGCTTAACCCCCGAAGAAGTTGAAATTCAAGTATTAGCACTCGATATCGTTAAGAAATGGCTAAATAATAATCCACCCAAAAAATTTATTTTTGTAAAAAATAAAATGGTAAATATCGTTTTGTGATATCGTCCCCTTAAATTATTGATAATCAGTTTGATACAAAGTGGTAAAACAATATTTAAAATTTTGTTAAAAAATAAAAAATAATCTTAACATTTAATATAGTAATTAAATAAATTCAAATCTATAACTTGCAGTTATAAATATTTTCTAAACTTAAAATAAAATTTTATGAAGCAAATAACAAAAGAAATTAAACATATATTTCTTTTTTTAATTAGCTCGCTTATATTATTTAGCTGTAAAAAAAACACAACTGATTTAAACATCAATGGTGGACTTAATTCAAAAGATTCCTTGCCTTCTAGCAGTAAACTTAATGGCAAGCGTACTATTTCA
The DNA here is from genome assembly GCA_030053915.1 of Alphaproteobacteria bacterium. Lineage (GTDB taxonomy): Bacteria > Bacteroidota > Bacteroidia > Chitinophagales > Chitinophagaceae > JASGCT01. Next base: position 37,973 of record JASGCT010000013.1, on the reverse strand, counting down.
CCAGTATTTTATGTTTGGAATTTAGCCTGGAATTCCGATGTAGATGCTTTACCCAATGTGAATTGTATTAATTTTGTTGGTAATTCTTTTGCAACTTTATCAACAGATGGTAATGGTAATTATAGCTTAGATTATTCTGCTTCTGGAAACTGGCAAGCTTCTTCAAATGCAACGTCCTATACTTTATGGAATAATTTTGCCAGAGCACATCCCAATACTAAAATTTTAATGACTTTCGGAGGTGGAAATAATAGTTTGGCAAGAACAACAATCATCAATGGCGACCAAGCCACCTTACAAAAAGTGGCTAATGTAATTATCAACGATGTAAAAAGTTATTATTTAAAAGGCGTTGACTTAAATATTGAAGGTTGGTGGGATCATACTAATGCTGAAAATATTACATTTGCTAATAATCTCATTACCTTTGTTCATTATCTTAGAGTAGGCTTACCAGGCTATATTATTATGGTTTCGGCTGGTGTAACCTCACCTGGTCAAATAGGAACAGTCACTGTTGGCGCTTACGACGGCACGATGCTTAATTTTTATAATAGCCAGAGTGCCATAACCGATATTGATTATCTAAATATTGAAGCATATCAAACAGGTATTAATAACTTTTATGATGTAAGTAGCTGCGACTCTGTATTTGCTGTATGGAGTAGAACCAATTTCCCTACTAATAAAATTTTATTCGGATTTCAAGCCCAAGATAACGGTAGTTCCCCTTATTATGCCGCATCAGAAATTACATCATTAGCTAATAAAGTAGTTGCAAATGGTTTCGGTGGTATGTCGTACTGGGGACGCGGTTATGGTAATTATGGCGTAGGCATTTATTCGCCTTATTATATGCAAGCCGCCGTTTTAGGCATGGGGTTAAATTGGCAATAATCTTTCAAAAAAATCAACATATTACAATTTTATATTGTTAAAACAGTTCTTAATTAAAAAAGGGTGACCCAAATCACCCTTTTTTTATTAAAAAATTTTAAAGTAAAAATATGAAAATCGTATTAAATTTGTCTATAATGCCTAAAATATACTTTTTTTTTATGTATTTTAAATTTTATAAAATTTATTGTTTATCTTTGAGAAAAAATATTATATGTTAAAAAAATGTTATGTACTTATTTGGGCATTTTGTTTATTAAATATAGCCCATGGACAAGAACTGCAATCGCCCAATGATTTTTTGGGTTATCAATTAGGAACTAAATATACACTGCATCACCGCATTCTTGAATATTTCAATTATTTGACCAAAGAAAAACCCACAATGATAAAAAAAATTAGCTATGGATATACCTATGAAGGTCGAGAATTGACCGCTTTTATTATAAGCGCTTCTAAGAATATTGAAAACATTGAAACGATTCGTCAAAATAACGTCAACCTTGCCCTAAAAGGAACTACAGATGGAAACTTAAATAAATATGTTCCAATTATTTGGCTGTCGTATAATGTGCACGGCAATGAACCCGCCTCGTCTGAAGCCGCCATGAAAACCGCTTATAAATTACTAAACCCAAACCATGCTGAATCGAAAGCCTGGCTCGAAAATGCCGTGGTAATTATAGATCCTTGCATTAACCCCGATGGGCGCGATCGTTATGCTAATTGGGTAACAAATACTATGGGACGTCATTATAATCCTAATACCAATGCCCGCGAACATATCGAAACCAATCCTTCCGGCAGAACAAATCATTATAATTTCGATTTAAACCGCGATTGGTGTTGGCAAACTCAAATTGAAAGCCAACAACGTATTGTATTGTACCATAAATGGTTACCACAAGTGCATGTGGATTTTCATGAACAAGGACCTAATCAACCTTATTATTTTGCGCCTGCTGCCGAACCCTATCACGAACTGATAACCCCATTTCAAAGAGAATTTCAAGTGGAAATAGGTAAAAATAATGCCGCTTATTTCGATAAAAATAATTGGCTGTTCTTTACCCGCGAACGCTTCGATTTATTGTATCCTTCTTATGGTGATACCTATCCAACCTATCTCGGTTCTATAGGAATGACCTACGAACAAGGTGGTATTTCGGGTGCCTTAGGCATTTTAACCGAAATGGAAGATACCTTAACTTTAGTCGATCGTGTTGAACACCACTATACTACAAGCATGTCCACTATCGAAGTATCTGCCAAACATGCCGCTCAACTTATTCAAAACTTTAATCAGTTTTATATTGATAATCGCGCAGGTAATTTAGGCGAAACGAAAACCTATATCTTAACAGCTAATAACAATCAAGTTATAGAAGAACTTAAAGAACTTTTAGATAAAAATAAAATAGAATATGGACAAATTACCAATTCTAACCTTAAAGGGTATAACTATTTTACTGAAAAAGAAGAAAATGTGCAACTAGAAAATTACCATCTGGCTATATCATTATTACAACCACAGTCTCGTTTGGCTAAAATATTATTAGAACCTAAAACAATACTTGTAGATTCTAATACCTACGATATCACCTCATGGTCTTTGGCTTATAATTATAATCTTAAAACCTATTCGGTAAAAGAAGCCTTAAAATTGACGCCTTGTAGCCAACCTAAAAAATCCGAATTTTTTCCTGAGCATGAAGCACTTTATGGTTACTTAATTCCATATCAGTCTTTTACGGATGCCAAAATAGTTGCTGCACTTTTAAAAGAGCAGATTAAAATTCGGTTTTGCCGCAAAAATTTTGTCTATAATAATCAAAAATTTACCAACGGCTGTTTAGCTATTTTAGCTAATTCCAATCCAAGCCATTGGCGTCGTATCACAGAAAAAATTTGTGCATCTTATAATATTACACCAATTCCATTAAAAACAGGTCTGATACAACCTTTGGGTCCCGATTTAGGGTCACCCGATTTTGGCGGAATTGCTAAAGCGCCCAATGTAGGTCTTATTACAGGATCGCAAGTAAATGCCAATGCCGCAGGCGAAATTTGGCACTATTTTGATTACGACTTAAATTATCCTATTACTTTACTGAATTATACAAATAATAATCGCTTTAACCTTAATAATATCGACGTGTTAATCATTGCGGATGGTTATTATGATTTTAAAAATAGTGAAGCAGGGCAGTTTGAAAAAATTAAAACTTTTGTTCAAAAAGGTGGAAAATTAATCACCATCGATAACGCAACCCGGCAACTCATAAAAGCTACCGATTGGGGTTTAAAAATTCAAGAATCTAAAGAAGAAGAAAAACTCACTTTAAAAGATTTAGTACCTTATCAAGATTTAGAAAGAGACTATCTAAAATCAAGTATCCCAGGTGCTATTTACACGGTTAAAATAGATAAAACACACCCGTTATGTTATGGCTTTGACAATAATTTTTATATTTTAAAGCAAGACGATATATTGCTTGAATTAAGTAGTTCTTTTGATAATGTTGGTAATCTTGCCCCTGGTAGTTATGTAACTGGTTTTGCAGGTATTAACGTTAAAAACAAACTCAATAAAGAAGGTAATGTGATGGGGAGCTTGCAAGTAGGACAGGGCAACGTGGTATTTTTTACAGATGATATCATTTTTAGACAGTTTTGGCAAAGTGGCAAAAGAATTTTAGCCAATGCCATTTTTTTTGTAGGTAAATAAGGTTAGTTTATGAAAAATAGTTTTGTTTTTTTAATATGTGTATTTTTAATTTTAAGTAATTGCCTATCGCAAACTTGGCAATCTACTAGCGATGATATTTTTTTAAAACTGCAAAAACTGAAAGTTTGTGGAAGTGTTTTATATATTGCGGCACACCCCGATGACGAAAATAATACCCTTTTACCTTACCTTGCTAAAGAACGAAACTATCGAACAGCTTATTTAAGTTTAACCCGCGGCGAAGGAGGTCAAAACCTCATTGGTGATGAACAAGGTGTGGATCTTGGTTTAATAAGAACTCAAGAATTATTAGCTGCCAGACGTTTAGACGGGGCTGAACAATATTTTACCCGTGCTTACGAATTTGGTTATAGTAAGTCTTGGCAAGAAACCTTTCAGAAATGGGATATTCCTAAAATATTATTCGATATGGTTTGGGTGATTCGCCAGTACCAACCCGATATTATTATCAAACGTTTTCCTGGCGATACCCGCGCTGGTCATGGACACCATGCCGCCTCAGCCATTTTAGCAGATTCGGCTTTTATTTTAGCCGCCGACCCCAATGCCTTTCCTGAACAAATTCGATTTGGACTTAACCCCTGGAAAACAAAACGCATTTTTTGGAATACTTATAATTTTGGTAGTATAAATACCACAAACCCTAACCAACTTAAAATTCAAGTGAATGTGTTTAACCCCCTCCTTGGTAAATATTATGGCGAACTAGGCGCCGAAGCCAGAACCATGCACAAAAGCCAAGGCGAAGGACGTTCTAGAAGACGTGGGGAAATATTTGAGTACTTCTCTTTAACAAATGGCGCAACATATACGAACGACCTGATGGATGATGTCGACATCACTTGGAGTCGCTTCCCTAATGGTAAAGACATCATCCCAAGCATCAATCAAGCCATTCAAGATTTCGATTTTACCAACCCAAATGCCATTTTACCAAGTTTGCTAACAATCTACCACAAAATATCGGCATTACCAGCATCAGCATTTAAAGAAGTTAAATTACAAGAAACTATCGATTTAATTGAACTCTGCAGTGGTTTGTTTTTGGAAGCAACAACCGACAATGAAGCCTACACCAACGGCGATTCTATCCATATTAAAATTACAGCGACCCAAAAATATAATTCTAAAATTAAAATCATCAAACTTCAAATTCACGAATGGGATTCTGACAATCTATATACCCTCGAAAAAAACAATCCAAAAGAAATCAATGCTAAATTTTTGGTGAATGATATGGCAATTTCACAACCTTATTTTTTAAAGAAACCAATTATTCACGATTCGTATCAGTTTGCTGATGTATTTAAAACAGGAAATGCTGAAGACCACCCTGTATATAATTTGGAAGTTTGGTTAACCATTGATTCGTTTTCCCTCTTTATCAAAAAACCGGTTCAATATAAATATGTCGACCCAGTTCGTGGCGAACTCTATCAACCTCTGGTTATTAAACCACACATTGAATTTAATTTTGTTAATAAATTCAATACATATACATCATTAAAACATCTCAATCATAACATAAAATACGAAATTTTAAAAAATAGTAATAATAATATTGGTTTTCAATTCGAGTTTTCTCAAGATTCTAATAATCATGTTTTGTTTTCACAATCTAATACATTTCATAAAACCCAAGTTTTAACTAATACGAATCTTTTATATAATAATACCTTGCAAGTGAATCCCATCAATCAAGATTATACACAATTCCAATTGGTACCAAGTTTTATTTTTGATACGCTTCATCATAATTTAAAATCGACTGCTTATACTTATAAAGGTGTTTTTTACAATCATATTCCTAATATAGTATATTATAAACCTGCTGAAAACCCTATAACATTTATGCCTATACAGAATAATCCGCAGTATCGAATTGGATATATTCCGGGCGCCGGAGATGATATAAAACTTGCCTTAGAAGAATTGGGATACACCGTTGATGTCCTAACCGAAAATGATATTTTTGAATCAAATTTAACCCAGTATAAAGCTATTATTTTAGGTATTAGGGCATCGAATATATATCCCTTTTTAACCGAAAAAAACAATATATTTAATCATTACATAAATCATGGTGGTAATCTTATTTCGCAGTATATTAAAAGTAATCTTGTGAATAATAAGCCCATTGAACTTGGTCCTTATTCATTTAAAATAAATTCAAGTAGCCGCATTACCAACGAAAATGCCGAAGTTCATTTTTTACAACCCAATCATTCTTTATTCAACCATCCCAATAAAATAGATGTGGCTGATTTTAATCATTGGGTTCAAGAAAGAAGTACCTATCAGGCAATAACAGATGACCCGCATTTTGAAAAATTTATTGCGATGCAAGACCCGAATGAACCAAAATCTGATGGCAGTTTATTGTTAGCACAATATGGCAAGGGCAACTTTTTCTATGTTAGTTTAGTCTTGTTTCGTCAAATACCCATTGGCAATAAAGCCGCCTACAAATTGCTGGTGAATATGATTGAATATAAGCGATAAAGTACTTTGTTTATTGAACAATATTTGAAAATAATAAAAATAATTGTAACTTTGCCTATAAACGGTTAATCCATCAAAAATAGATGCAAACATATCACATTCTTAACGGCGATTGTTTAGCAGAACAATTACAACAAACTAACATCAATAAAGACTTTATTGTTTGTAGAGAATGCTTGATAGAAGGGGATGTTTTTGCCGAAAACATCACTGAATTTTGGAAAACTCGAGCAAAATATATGGCTAACAATTACAATGTTTCGAACAAGGATTATTATAGTAAATCTGTAATTGAATTTGAAAAACTATACAATATACCAGATAATGCCGAAGTGTGTCTTTGGTTTGAGAATGATTTGTTTTGCCAAATAAATATGTGGTTTGTTACCTCGATGCTGGTACATTACCCAACTCTTAAAATATATAGAATTTTTCCGATAATTGAAAATGAAAATAACATTTGGAAAGGCTTCAGCATTGCGAATCATGAACAACTTGAACGAGCTTATTATTCAAAAATTCAATTTACACATAAAGACCTAGAATTAGGTAAAAATTTATGGATAGCCTATCAAAATAACAACTTTAATACCATGAAAGAATTGTCTAAGTCTTCAACCGATTGTTTTGAATACTTGGAAGAAGTGTGTCAAGCTCATATTGAAAGATTCCCGTTAGACAACAGTTTGAGCAGACCCGACAAAATAGTCAAAGAAATAATTGACACGATTTCGACAGAATTCCAGGTAGTTTTTACAGAGTTTTCGAGGCGGGAAGGTATTTACGGGTTGAGTGATTTACAAATAAAAAATGTACTCAAAAAACTGATTCATAATTATTAATAGTACAACCCAAAATTACAATATAGTTTGCAACAGTATTGCCAATGCCCTGTCTTTAAATATACCAGCATTATCCTATCATAACGTACCCGTTGGGTCTAATATCATTCTTTCAGCTGTTTGGGATTATATGGTAACTAAGAATTAGAAACACTATTTGAATTATATTCGTATTATTCTTATTTAAAATGTATGTTACCAATAAAAATTATTTTTTAATTGATACTTAAAAGAAACATAATTAAATAAAAATGCTACATAGAAGAAACAAATATAAACAAAAAATGATACTTAAAAGAAACAAATATAAATAAAAAATGCTATTTATATAAAACATTATTGTTAAAAAATGCTTCATATAAGAAACATTTTGTATCTTTGCAAAAATTATTTTATGGAAAGTCTAGTGAAAATTTATTTACGACTAATGCAAGAAACAGACGTAAATTACATGCGTTACCTGTATCCAAATATTGATTGGAATGAACGTTGTATTGCTATTATAGGTGCTAAAGGTGTTGGAAAAACGACTCTGCTTTTGCAACATATAAAAACACATTTTGCCAAAAAAGAACAAGCAATTTTTGCAAGTTTGGATAATACTTGGTTTGGTAATCACTCTATTTTTGAATTGGCGGACACATTTTATACGAACGGCGGTACCCATTTATTTTTAGACGAAATTCATCATTATCCCAATTGGGCAACTGAAATTAAAAACATATATGACAGTTTTACAAAACTCAAAATCGTTTTTACAGGCTCATCGCTTTTGCAAATATATAAATCAACCACCGACTTGTCGCGAAGGGTGGTTTATGAAACATTAGAAGGGTTGTCTTTCAGAGAATTTTTAAATTTCGAAAAAATCGGTACGTTTCCTGTACTTTCCATGAAAGACATTGTAGAAAATCACCAAAATATCGCTACCCACATCACAGAAAACATAAAAATAATACCTTTGTTCAAAAAATATCTAAAATACGGTTACTATCCATTTTATAAAGAAGGCTTGAAAAAATACGATCAAAAATTGATGGAGGCAATCAATAACGTCATGGATGTAGATATTCCAGCTATTGAAAATATTGAGTTTGAGTCTCGACATAAGTTAAAAAAATTATTGGCTATCCTAGCAACTTTAGTACCTTACATCCCCAAAATAACAGATTTAGCCCAAGCCATCAACACAAATCGAAACAGAACCGTTCAGTATTTAAACCTGTTGTCTCATGCCAAATTGTTGCATATTGTTTCTTACAAAAACAAAACAATTGGCGACCTCACCAAGCCTAATAAAGTTTTGCTTAATAATACAAATTTGTCGTATTTATATGCTAACAATGCCAATATAGGCAGTGCACGAGAAACATTTTTTGTGAATCAAATGAACGCTGTGAGCGATACGATGCTTGCCCCTCAAGGCGATTTTATTGTAGGCGATTACACTTTTGAAGTTGGTGGTAAAAACAAAACGTATGACCAAATTAAAGACCTTCCCAACAGTTTTATAGTAGCCGATGATCTTGAAATAGGGTATAAAAACAAAATCCCGCTGTGGTTATTTGGGATGCTGTATTAAATTTGGCTTTATCCACACAAACTTCCGTTTGACAATTGACGGGCTGCATGTTTACAAAAACACCTCAATCTTTAGAGAAATATGCAGTTTCAAACATCGCCTGACTTCACAATTCTATCCAAGTATCTTTCATAAAGTTCCTCCATCAGTGTATTATAAATTCTTAAACCTAAAAATCCTATTTTACCTAAAATATTATAAAAATATTTATAACCAAGTTATTATATTAAAAAATTTCATATATTTGCAAAAACATTTTTATGGAATATAGGATTGAAAAAGATACTATGGGTGAAGTAAAAGTTCCCATAGATGTGTTATGGGGGGCGCAAACTGAACGTAGCGTTGAAAATTTTAAAATAGCCCGCGAAACAAATAAAATGCCTAAGGAAATCATTACCGCTTTTGCCTATTTAAAAAAAGCGGCCGCTTTAACAAACCTAAAAGCCGGTGTTTTAGACCAAGAAAAAGCCCAACTTATAGCCCAAGTGTGCGATGAAATCCTCAATCATCAACACGACAACCAATTTCCGCTTGTGGTTTGGCAGACTGGTAGTGGCACCCAGTCTAATATGAATGTGAACGAAGTAATTGCCTATCGAGCCCATCAAATTAAAGGTGGTAGTTTAACAGATGCCCATAAGTTTTTACATCCAAACGATGATGTTAATAAATCGCAATCCTCGAACGATACCTTTCCAACTGCCATGCATATTGCCGCTTATAAGATTTTGGTAGAAAAAACGATACCTGCCTTAAACAAACTAAGAGATACATTAGCTCAAAAATCGGTAGCTTTTAAACACATTGTTAAGATAGGACGTACCCATTTTATGGATGCAACGCCTTTAACATTGGGTCAGGAATTAAGTGGTTATGCGGCCCAATTAACATATAGTATAAAAGCTATTGAAAATTCTTTACCGCATCTTGCCCAGTTAGCCTTAGGTGGCACAGCGGTAGGCACGGGCATCAATACACCGCCCAATTATGCCGATAATGTTGCTCAAGAAATAGCCAAGCTAACGGGGCTACCTTTTATCAGCGCTCCCAATAAATTTCAATATTTAGCAGCTCATGACGCTATTGTAGAATCGCATGGGGCGCTTAAAACAGTCGCTGCTAGTTTATTTAAAATTGCAAGTGATGTCCGCATGTTAAGTAGTGGACCTCGAAGTGGTATTGGCGAAATTCATATCCCCGATAACGAACCAGGCTCTTCTATAATGCCTGGCAAAGTGAATCCAACCCAATGCGAAGCACTGACCATGATTGCCGCCCAAGTAATGGGTAACGATGTAGCCATTAATATTGGTGGTATGAATGGACATTTTGAATTGAACGTTTTTAAACCCCTGATGATTTATAATTTTTTACATAGTGCCAATTTAATTGCTGAAGGGTGCGTGTCTTTCAACGACAAATGTGCTATTGGTATCGAACCCATAATGGATAATATTAATAAACATGTTCAAAATAGTCTCATGTTAGTAACAGCTTTAAACACTAAAATTGGCTATTATAAAGCCGCAGAAATTGCTCAAACTGCTCATAAAACTGGTAAAAATTTAAAAGAAACAGCAGTGGCTTTAGGTTATTTAACCGCCGAAGAGTTTGATGCCTGGGTAAAACCTGAACTGATGGTAGGTAAAATATAATCAATGGAATATAAAAAACATTTATCGAAAGATAAAATATTAAAGCCTTTAGTAAAAGAAAATGATTTTATTTTAGATAAAAAAAATAATATTTTAACGCACATGATTCGTTCGGTAATTAGCCAACAATTAAGCACCAAAGTAGCCGCAGTAATTTATGATAGATTTTTAAACCTTTACAACCATCGTTTTCCAACTTGCGATCACATATTAGATACCCCATTTAATGAATTAAAAAGTATTGGACTAAGCAAAAATAAAACCCAATATGTTTATAATGTAGCTCAATTTTTTTTGGATAATCACTTACAAGATAAAATGCTACACAAGATGACGAACGACCAATTAATTGAATTATTAACGCAAATTAAAGGTATTGGAAAATGGTCGGTACAAATGTTACTAATGTTTGTTTTTGGTCGTGAAGATGTTTTTGCGATTGATGATTTAGGTATAAAACAAACCATGGTTAAGTTGTATAATATTCAAGCAAATTCTAAAAAAGATGTTCAAAACCAACTGCTTCTTATTTCAGACTTTTGGAAACCCTACCGTACTTATGCCTGCTTACATTTATGGCATCATAAAGATAACTAATTTATTATAAAAATATAAAATAAATTTCAAAAGATAACAACATAAAATGCAAGGAGAACAATTAAATTTACAAGTTGACAAAGACCATATTTTAGCCTTAGCTAAAACCTCTGGTATTCAAGCCTTAAGTGAGTTAATTTGGAATAGTTTAGATGCCGACGCCACTGAAGTGAAAGTTAATTTTGAAAAAAATGCCTTTGACGAATATAATTTTATAATTATTGAAGACAATGGCAATGGGGTTAGTTACGAAAGCGCTAAAGTTGCCTTTAGTAAATTAGGAGGGTCTCAAAAAGTTAATTTAGTAAAAAGCCCTAAAGGACGTGTTTATCATGGTAAAAATGGGCGAGGTAGATTAAGAGCACTTACTTTAGGAACCATTTTAAATTTTACCAGTTATTATCGCAAAAATCATAATATTTATTCGTTTACGATAACCATTGACAACACAAATTTTGGTAGAATTTCAATCAGCGAGGAACAATTAATTGCCAATTATCAAAAAACAGGTTTCATGGTTGATATTCAAAATGTTAATTATAAAGTAGCTGAACAAGCCTTTAGTTTAGAAAACAGACGGGAACTTATGTTAATTTTTGCAAATTATCATATTGATTATCCCGATTTTAAAATTTTTATAAATAACGAAGAACTTAGTTTCTATGAACTTATGAACCATTTTGAAATTTTAAATTTAAAACAAGAACAACACGAATTTATATTTCAAATAACCGAATGGAATTTTGTAAATCCCCCTAGATTTTATCTTTTAGATTACAATAATATTCCTGTTTATAGCGAACCTTATAATGTAAAATCGCATTTAAATCTAAGCATCAGTCTAAAATCGCCTTATATCGATGAGCTATCTAATTTAAATCAACTCCCTTTATATAAAAATGATGAAATTCTATTGCCAGTATTTAATCAAATAAAAGAATTAATCAATGTGTACCTTAAAAAAAGATCAAACACCATAAGTAATGAATTTATTGATTATTTGAAAGATAATCATGTCTATCCTTATTTTATTGATTCTAAAAACATTTTGGTAGAAATACATCAAAACTTTTTAAATTTAATTATTTACTATTTAGAAATTTATCATAAAGGATTTAAGGATTCAACCTTACCGAATCAAAAAATAATTTTATTTTTAATAAAACAAACAATAGAAACGCGACCAACAGAAGTCTATAATATTTTAAGTGAAGTTATTAAAATTCCAAAATATAGATTGAATGAACTTAAATTTTTTTTGAATGAACTCAATTTAACGCAACAATTAACCCAGTATAATTTAATTGTGGATAGACAAAATTTTATAGATGAAATAGAATCAATAGTTTATAAATATAATCAACCAGACTATTTACAAAAACGACAACAACTTCACACTATGATTCAAAATGATACTTGGTTATTTGGCGATGAGTACATTTTAGGACGAGAGGATGATGATTTCAAAAATGAACTAGGACGGGCTATATTTCAAAATTTAGGACGCGATGCTTTGATAGAACAAGTGGATTTACAGTCTAATATAATTATGGATGCTGTTCCAGATATATGTTTTTACCGAACTTTTGAAAATTCAAACGGCACTATGGAGCATTTAATAATTGAACTTAAAAAACCTGATTTTATCAATTCGGATGATTTTATTGCTAGTTATGAATATTTTTCACAACATACAATAGACCAAACTAAATTAGATAAAAAAGTAAACCACTGGAAATTTATTTTGATTTGTAATGAACAAAAAAATTCTTTAAAATTAAGTTCAGGGTTTGAATTTAGAAAATATGGACAATATGCAGAATCGGAATGGCATGAATTTTATGTATTAACCTGGGAACATGTTTTTGATTCAGCACGACAAAAGTTAAAACCAGCCCTTCAATATGTGCAACAACAACTTCAACAAAATTTACCCAAATTAAGAACCTTTAGAAATAAATTACAAAAAAAATCATTATAATATGCCATTTAAAATCTTATTTTTAGTTACTTGTAGCCTAAGTTTATTTAGCCAAGTATATTCACAAAAAAAACAAACTGTTATAAAATCTCAGCAGCTTGAAGCCTCTGATTTGCAATTAAAGAAACAAACCATGGCTTTTTTAGAACAACGCCTACCCGAAGATTCGGTAACTGCAAAAAAAATATGGCATTATGCCGAAGTTGGTTACAAAGAAGTCCAAAGTTCTAATTTACATATTAATAATCTAAAACAAGCCGGTTTCAACGTAGAAGAGGGTGTTGCTGATATCCCAACTGCATTTGTAGCAACATTTGGAACAGGGAGTCCGGTAATTGGAATTTTAGCCGAATACGATGCTTTGCCTGGTATAAATCAAGATTGTGTGCCTTTTCGTTCGCCAATTTCGGGCAAAGAAGCTGGGCATGCTTGTGGTCATAATTTATTTGGAACCGCATCGGTTGCCGTTGGTATTGCTTTGAAAAAACTTATAGAAGATAAGAAAATTTCAGGAACTATCAAGGTATATGGTTGCCCTGCTGAAGAGGGTGGAAGTGGCAAGGTTTACTTAACACGTGCAGGACTTTTCAATAATGTGGATGTAGTAATACATTGGCACCCAGGAAGTTCAAATGGTGTAACAACAACCAGCGCCTTAGCCAATAAGTCGGCAAAATTTAAATTTTATGGTGTATCATCGCACGCCGCAGCGTCACCAGAACAAGGTCGCTCGTCTTTAGACGGTGTAGAAGCTATGGATATGATGGTTAATATGATGCGCGAACACGTCCAAGAAAAAACTCGAATTCACTACGTTATAACTGAAGGTGGTAAAGCCCCAAATGTTATTCCTGATTTTGCTGAAGTTTATTATTATGTTCGGCACCCCAAACGCTCTGAAGTAGTGAAAGTATTTGATAGGGTTGTAAAAGCCGCAGAAGGTGCTGCCTTAGGTACCGAAACTAAAATGGAGTACGAAATTATTGGAGGTACGCACGATTTACTGATTAATAAATCATTAGCTGAACTCATGCAAAAAAATTTAGAACAGATTGGTGGTTTTAAATTAACCCCACAAGAAATTGAATTTGCAAATAAAATTAGATTAACGCTTCACGATACAACCAGACCTGTTGAATCTTGTCAGAATATTTTACCACTTAAATTTACAGGCGAAGGCGGAGGCGGTTCTACAGATGTAGGAGATGTTAGTTATACTGTACCAACCGTGGGTTTAAGAACCGCTACTTGGGTTGCTGGGACTCCAGCGCATAGTTGGCAAGCAGTTGCTTCGGATGGCTATACAATTGGGTATAAAGGGATGTTGCTAGCCTCGCAAGCTATGGCATTAACGGCTATTGATTTATTTACGCAACCAACAGAAATTATAAAAGCGAAAGAAGAGTTTAAAAAAGAGCTAGGTACTTATAAATATAAAGCCCTATTAGGCGACCGCAAACCAGCCTTAAATTATAGAGACTAACATATAAATTACGTCTGTTTTAATTAACATTTGAAAATATTTTAATATTTAAAAATGAAATATATTTTATTATTTTTGCTAAATAGTTTTATTTACTTCAATCCTTGTTTTTCTCAAATAAATCAAACAAATTCTAAATCGAATCATACGGAAAATCTTAAAATGACAATCGACTCATTGATGGCATTATATATCGGTAAAAATGCCTTGCCTGGCGCTGTTATAGCCTATAGTTATTTAAATCATCCTCTACAAATTCACAGTTATGGGCAGTCGAATATCTATACCAAAAATAAAATGAGTTCTGAGGAAATATTCGACCTCGCCTCAATTACCAAAATAGCGGCTACTACACTTGCTATTATGAAATTATATGAACAACATAAATTAAATTTAGATAGCTCCATTAGTACTTACTTACCCGAATTTACCAATTCTAATAAATCGGATATTAAATTACGCGATATTTTATTACACCAAGCAGGTTTAATACCATATATAAAATATTATGAATTGTTTATGGATAGTCAAACTAAATCTTGGAATCCCGAATGGATTCAAAAGACTAAAAGTTCAAAGTTTAATATCCCAATAGCCAAAAATTGTTGGGGAAACGCAACGTTAAAAGATACTATTTGGAAGATTATTATTGCCTCAAAAATTAGTGAAAAATCCCAACCAGAATATCTGTATAGTGATTTAGATTTTATGATTTTAGGGAAAATAGTTGACGCAGTAAGTCATCAAGATTTGGCACACTATGTAACAGAACAATTTTATCGCCCAATGGCATTGCATTCAATGGGATTTAACCCTTTTATGAAATCGAGTCATCATATAGTTCCCACCGAGAATGATTCAGTGTTTCGTTTCCAATTATTACAAGGATATGTTCATGATGAAGGTGCAGCAATTTTAGGTGGAATGGCGGGTCATGCGGGTTTATTTGCGAATGCCAAAGATTTATGGCGAATTGGTAAAATGCTTGATAACTACGGAGTATGGCAGGGCAAACGTTATTTAGATTCTGCAACTATTGCATATTTTACTGCATATCAAAGTACATGGAGTCGACGAGGTTTAGGTTTTGATAAACCTGAATTAAAAACATCGCCTAAAAATGATGGCTATCCCTCGTTTTTTTCAACGCCTAAAACTTATGGGCATACAGGTTTTACGGGTACGTGTATTTGGATTGACCCTACTTATAATTTAGTCTTTGTTTTTCTGTCTAATAGGGTTCATCCCACACGCACCAATAATTTAATAAATCAGCTTAGAATAAGAGGTAGTATTTTGGATACTATTTACTCTGTTGGGTGTGGGGTACAATAACAAATAAATTCTATAAATTTTCAAATGGGGTGTCGTTTATTCGATATTTTTTCCAATCTTTGTAATCGAAATGCCACCATTCATATTCATAAACATGAAATCCTTGTTCTTCCATAAGTTTTCGTAAAAGGTCGCGGTATTTTCTTTGTTCTGAAGTACCTCCAGTATAATTGGGATACGAACGTTGGCTCATTTCATCATACGCACCAGTCATTTCAATTTCTTGACCAGTTTTTAAGTTGTATAAACTAAGGTCAATGGCACAACCCCGATTATGTTTTGAGCCAGATTTAGGATTGGCAACAAAATGGTGTAAACTATCTGGTGTAATATCCCAGAACAATTTTGTAATACGCCATGGTCTATAGCCGTCAAAAATTAATAAACCAAGTCCTAAGGGTTTTAGTGCCGCTTGAACTTTTACTAATGCCTCGGCAGCGGGTTTTTGCAAAAATGCGCGGGCTTGATTATACACAGGTTTACCTACAAAATTATTGGGTGTGGCATAACGAATATCAAGTTTAAAACTCGGGTCTAATTTTATAAGTTCAATTAAATCAGACTGATAAAAATCGCCTGTTTCAATGGGCGCTTGGGCGGTTGTTTGTGAAAATATAAAGCAACATTTGGTAACCAAAGCCCAAGGGAAAACAGCTAAAAAAAAATGTTTCATCTTAAATAATTTAAGACAAAGTTAGGTATTAAATTTTATAAAATTTAAGAAATTATATTATTTTGTTGAAATTCAGGGAATGCTTCATAAAGTCAGTTATAAATTTTTGAGGTTACTTTATTATTTTTTAGTAATTTTGCAAATGAATTTGACTCATGACGTTTAAAAAATATTTTTATGGCGTTTTAATAATTTTTGTTTTGGGTTGGGTAGTAGGTTATTTAATTTTACCTAATCAATTAAAGGTCAGTACCGTAGCAATTCTTAAAACGCCCCATCAAGCCATTAAAAGAAATCTGGATTCAGTAACATTAACCACATTATTTAAGAACAATAAGGATTTAACATTAACCAATATCAATCCGTTTTCCGCCAATTTTGAAGTCATCGATTTAACTTTAAATAAAAATTATAAAATAAAATTAATTGAACTTAATCAAGATTCTATGTTACTTGTTATTTCATATACTTATCCTAAAACATATTCTATACTGTCCAAGATTCGTAATATAACCCAAGGAAATCAATTAAAAAAGCGCCAAAATATTATTAAATCCATTTTATTAAATAAATACAATTCAATTTTTGGATTATATGGAATGACTATTATAAATGATTCTGTAAAACATTATTTATATATAAGTTCTCGAAAAACCTTTAAATTTCAACCCTCTACGCGCGATATTTATCATTTAATATCGACATTGGAAACTTTTATTAAAAAAGAAGGTGGTAATATTTTATCGCCTCCAATGGTGTATAACCAAAATGATTATAAAAACAAACAATTTTTTACTATGGTGGCTATGGCTACAGATATCGTTATTAGAAATAGCCCTCAATTTTATTTAAAAACAATGGTGAGAGGGAAATTACTTAAAGCCAAAATTGTAGGGGGGGGATTTAAAGTTTGGGAACAACAAAAGCAATTGGATTATTTTGTAAAGGATAATAACCTTATTTCACCTGCGATTCCTTTTGCAATGTTTTTAACAAATAGAATGGAACAACCAGATAGCAATAAATGGGTTACAGAAATTTATTATCCAATCTATTAAATTCTCTTATTTTTAGTTTAATTTTTAATAATAACGTATTGATATTTAAGAAAAATTAGGATATAAATTTAAAATTATCTAATTATTAATAAAATTTTGTTAAAATACGTGTAAAATTATAATTTTTAAACATTTTTTTTTACATTTGTGAAAAATTTCTTAATTCATGATGAAGCGCCAAAATTTTAATAATTCAAATTTTTATTATCTTTTAATTAGGTTATTTTTATTTTGTGTTTTATTATTGATGTTTCATGGAGCTAAAAGCCAATCTTCACCAGCTTCATACAGAACAATTTTAACAAATTCTCAACTTAACAATGGTGAAGCCAAACATGGTATTCAAGATAAAATAGGAAATTTTTATATCAGTGCAGGTTATGGCGGCTATGTTAAATTAGATACGCAAGGTAATATAGAAACTATCATTAAAAACTTAGATTTAAACATTGTTGGTTATGTTTATTCTAGTTATAGAGATAACGATACTTTGTATATTGCTGCAGGTAGAGCGGGGGTAATTAGGTATGACATTGGCGAAAATCTTCTCGACCAATATAGCGATTTTTTCCCTATCGATAATGCTATTGCCTATCAATGTTTTAAAAATCAAAAAGGTGCTTTAATTGTTAGTGCAGGGCAAAAAGGACTTTTTTTAGTGCGAAATGATGGGTCTATTGATACAATATTACGATCTACTCAAATTAATAACGGTTCTGTGTTTCATTGTTTCCAAGATGCCATTGGCAATTATATTGTTAGTGCTGGTACAGGTGGCGTTATAAAAATTGATACTTTTGGTAATTTTAGCACGATATTAACAAGGAGTCAACTTAATAATGGGTCTGCAAATTATGGATTGCAAGATGCTGATGGAAATTATTTTATCAGTGCAGAGGCTGGTGGTGTTATAAAATATTCAATTGATGGGGTAGCATCTACTTATGTATCCGCTTTGCAACTCAATAATGCGAGTGTTAATACTATTTTTTTAGATGCGAATAATAACTTGGTTATAACAAATAGTGCCGATTTAAAATCATTTTCTACTTCAGGAAATTTAACAACTTTAATTACAAATTCACAATTAAATAATGGGAGTCCACAACATACATTTTTAGATAAAAATGGTGATCTTGTAATCAGCGTGGGCGCTCAAGGTGTGGTCTTGTTGAATAATTATTTTGTTAAAGTTGATGCTAAAGTTAAGTTTGGAACTATTTCGAGCGGAAGTGGTATTAAAGGGTCCAATGTAAGAATAACTTATCAACCCAATCCTGGTTATATGCTTGATAGTATTATTGTTAATAATAATTATGGTGCAAATTATTTAGATTCTGCAAATGGTTATACTTTAAGAAATTTACCAGACGATAGCGCCATTACAGTCATTTATAAACCCGATTTTTCTAATGGTAACAATTATCGGACCGCTGTGTCATTAATTCAAACCAACAATGGCGTTATTTATAATAGTTTTGAAGATCGACAAAAGAATATTGTCATAAGTAGTTCTAAGGGTATTTTTGCAATCACGTCTGATGGGTTTTTTCAAAATTGGTCAACTATCTTTAGTTATAATTTTGATACGGTGTTTCATGTTACTCAAGATGCACAAAATAATTATTATATTTCGGCTGGAAGAAAAGGATTGCTAAAATTATCAAGTAATGGCGTTGTCCAAACGCTTTTAAATGCCATGAATCTCAAAAATGCCAAGGTTCTCAGTACTTTTTTAGGGAATAATAATTATTTATATCTCTGTTTAGAAGATAGTGGTGTTTTAAAATTCAATGTGCTAAATTCTCAGTCTGAAATCTTTTTGTCTGCTACAGACTTACAAAAGGGTAAAGCCCTGCAAGGATTTGAAAATGATAATGGTACCGTATTTATTAGTTCGGATAGTGCTGGGTTGATTACTAAATCGGCACAAGGTGTTTTGACCAGATTTCGTGGTACATCCTTTGGTTTGGGTAGAGTTAAATATATTGTAAAAAACAATAATAATGACGTGTATGTTTTTGCAGATACCAGTGGCGTATTTAAAATGGATACTTTAAATAGAATTGTAAAAATTATAAATAGAAACCAATTAAATTTTGGAAACGCCCTGCAAGGATATATAGATAATAATAACAATTTATTTATTAGTGCCGATACTAGTGGGGTTTTTGGATTGTTATCTAATGGCAATTTTGTGAATTTAGTTTATAGAACTCAAATAACTAACGGAAGAGCCTTAAACTGCCTTAAATATTTTAATGGAAAATTTTATGTGAGTTATCAAAATGCGGGTCTTATTGAATTAGATCCATATTATATTATAAGATCGCAGTCTAACTTTGGTTATGTTGGTGCGGCAAATGGTTTTGCTCGTAGTTCAGTATCGGTTTCATTTCAACCCAATATAGGGTTTGGAGTGGATAGCATTCTTATAAACGGTACATTACGTTCTATTTCCCTTATAAGCCCATATCAATTTAATATGTTACAAGGTGATAGTCAAATGAATATCATTAATAAACCATTAACCTCAACGAATGTAAGGTATTTAATAAGTGCTTTACAAAATGCCAATATTGATGTGAATCATTCGTTTGAAGATATGAATGGTGATTATATTGTTAGTGGTGGTGCGGCAGGTGTATTTAAATTAAATAAACAAGGATATATTCAAAATATTGTGAAACCAATAGATATTAATTATGGAATTGTTTATAGTTGTATCAATGATAGTACCGGTAACTTAATTATCAATGCTGGTTCGGCAGGAGTTTTTAAACAAGATAAACTTACGCAACAAATTACAGTGCTACTAACGCCAAGTCAAATAAATTCTGGTAAAGCCTATTATAGTTTTTATGATAGCTCTAAATTATTGGTTGTGTGTGCTGGTAAGGGCGGTTTAATTAGAATATTATCTAATGGTATTGTACAAACAACAATTTCAAATGCTCAAGTATCAAATAATGAAATTGTTAGGGCATTTGTAACGTCGCAAGGCGTCTATATTATAAGTGCGCAATTAGCTGGCGTACTTAAATTTGAAAATAACCTCTTATCTACCTTAGTTGCTAGTTCAAGCATAAAAAATGATAGTGTTTATAATTGTACGCAAGCCCCTGATAACAATATAATTATTAGTGCAGGCACCAGTGGGGTTTATATATATGATAATAATTTAAGTTCGGTACAACAGGTGATTTCTAGCAATCAAGCCAATGGTAGCGTAGTTGACGCTTTTAGAGAAGCCAATGGGAATTTAATTTTTAGTGTTTTAAATAAAGGCTTATATTTAAATACACCAAGTAATAATTTAATTACTTTAATTGAATCTACCTTACTTCAAGGTGGCAATGCAAATTCCATTTATAAAAATAAGAACGGCGTATTATTACTTAATAATGGTAACAAGGGTTTAATAACACTGGATACACCATATTTTGTAACGATTACAGCATCAGTTAAAAATGGTTACATCAATCCTGTTAGTGGAAAATCCTATAGTAACATTGAAATTAAATTTATACCATACCCTGGTTTTGTATTAGATAGTATTTTAATTAACGGTAAACCTGCCAGCTTTGCTTCGCCTTATGATTCCACTTATATATTTAAAAATATTAAATCAGATAGCTCCATCATGGTGATATTTAAACCCGACAGTACCATTTATTTCAGAACCATTGTACCCAATAGAAATTTTAATTACGGTAGTATTAACCATAGTTTTCAAGATAATACGAATAATACATATTTGTCTACAACAACAGGACTTTATAAATTGAATGGGTCGTCTGGTGTTTTAAGTACAGTTATAGCGGCAGCACAGGTTGGTATGAACCCAATTAACCATGCCTTTATCGATGAAGACGGCTTATTAATAGCAAGCGTTCAAAATATTGGAATTGTAAAAGTATTAGCAGACCAAACGCTTGACACGATTGTTCCAATTGGGAATTTATTTAACGGAAACCCATTGTATGTCAAACGCTATTTTTCTAATTTGTTAGTTGCGGCAGATAATGGTGGTATCGTGCTTGTATCAGGGATTCATCCAGCCGCTACAACTCAACTTTTTAGTAAAGAGGGCTTAAACAATGGAAATGTGAAACACTTTTTAATAGATGCATTGAATAGAATTATAGTTGCGGCAGATTCAGCAGGTGTTTTTCTAATTACAAATTTTTCATCCTTACTGCAATATATAAGTCCTGCCAATCTTCGTCAGGGTCAAGCCAAATATTTAAATTACGATGCGGATGGCAATTTATACGTAAGTGCAGGCTCGGCTGGCTTAGTAAAATATAGCAAATATAACATTATTTCAAATGACATAAGCTCCAGTTTAATTGGTAATGATATTCTTATCCAAAGTGCTATTCGGAATGATGGGTCATTAATATTATATACAAATAGAGGGGTGTATTTCGTTTCTAAAAACGATAAAGTAAGTAATTTTATTTCAAATAGTCAAGTTCCAAATATTAAAATTAATGGTGGAAATATTAGTAGTAGCCAATATATATATGTTAATACCATGGCTAACGGATTGATTTTAATAGACCCCTATTATTTAATTAATGCAACCACGTCTTATGGCACAAACAAAAATACTGGGGGATTTTTAGGACAAAATATACCGTTTGTTTATAAAGAAAATTATGGTTACGTGTTGGATAGTGTTCTCATAAATAATCGAACGCAAAACTATTTAGATTCTACAAATAGATATACATTTAAAAATCTACGTTCGGATAGCATAATTCGAGTTAAGTATAAACCTAATATAACATTGTTTAGTAGAAACCCTTTTACGAATACTCAATTCAATAATCAAAAGATAAATTATTTTTTTATAAATAAGTACGGATCAAAAATAATATGCACCAATCAAGGAGTTTATGAAGCCACAAGTCAGGGAAACGTGATACAATTATTAAAAGCGGCAGACTTAAATTATTTCCCAGCATTACATGCTTTTCAGGATTTTGATGATGATTTAATAATAAGTTGTGGTTTAGGTGGTGTATTAATATTAAAATCAGACCGTTCTATTATTTATGTGAATAGTACCTATAATTTTGGTTTTGTAAACCAATGTTTACCTAAGAATAATAGTACATTTTGGGTTTTGAGTGCTAGTTTGGGGGTTCTTGAATATAATAAAACACAAATCAATTATTCTATTTCGGTTTCTAACGCTGTTTTGGGAAATAAAAAAGTAAATTCTATATTTAGAGACCCTTTAGAAAACTTATATATTTGTGTTCAAGACTCACATCTTTTTAAGAAATCGGTTAGTGGTCAGTTTTATACCTATATTTCAGAAAATAGTTTAAATTTAGCAAGTCCTTTAACTGGATTTTTAGACAAAGATAAAAACATGGTGATACTTACTAAGGATAGTGGTGTATTTATTGTAATAGATAGTCAGGTAACGCAACTTGTTACCCCAAGTAGCTTAGCCAATAGCCTGCTAAGTAGCGGATTTGTTGATACGAGTAATAATATTATACTATGTTCTCCAAATTCGGGTGTTTTTGTTTTTTCACAAACCCAAAAAGCATTGTCTCATTTGTATAGACCATTTAAGAATGGGGTTATTGATACCATTGTATGTGGTGGGGTAGAATTTAATAAAAATTTACTAATTGCTTCAAGAGATAGTGGCATTGTGCAGTTTGATTTTCCATTTAATTTAATCATTAATGGGAGCGCAAAATATGGATATATTAGTACCGTAAGTGGTTCAAGGGGTCAAGATTTACGAATTAATTATCAACCCAATATTGGTTATATTTTAGATAGTGTTATTGTTAATAATAGAAGGATTAAAAACTATCGGGATTCTATTTCAGGTTATACGTTTAGAAATGTGAGAGGCGATAGTAGTATTTTGGTAGTGTATAAAGTGGATCCTAATTACGATTATAGGGTTTTAGTATCATCAAAGCAAGTTGGTAATGATACTATTTTTTATTCATTTAAAGATAATAGTAATAATCTAATTGTATGTGCTTCCTCCCAAGGTGTTTATAAATTAAGTCCTAATGGTTTTTTAACGCCCTTATTAACGCGCCAGCAAATTAATTATGGAAGTGCACGTTTTGGATTTATTGATACCAATAATAATATATATATCTTTGCTGGAACGGGCGGATTAATTAGGATCAATGCAAATGGTAGCATTTCCCAATTAGTTACAAGATCCCAAATTAATAATTTTCAAGTGTTACAAGGTGTATTGCACGATTCTAATAAAATCTATTTTGTTACTGGGAATGGTGGCATGTGGCTTGTTAAACAAGATAATAGTATAACCAATGTTTTAACCCAAACAAATTTTAGAAATGGTCGTGCTGTTTGGATTACCAAAGATCGAAATAATAATCTCATCATTTCAGCAAGTAATGGGGGCGTTTCAGGTAGAGGTGGGGTTTTTGAATATACTAAAAACAATGTGTTTTCTACGCTCTTAACTGGACTCAATTTAACCAATAGATCGGCAGTTTATGCGTTTAGGGATATCGACTCGTCAATTATTGTTAGTATTTTGGGAAATACGCCCAATACTAGTATTGTTTCTAAGTATAATCCTATTTTAAGTACCTTAGCGCCATTTTTTAATGAAGCACAACTTAATTATGGTAATATTTTTCAATGTTACAAAGATAATGATGGTAATTTTATTTCAAGTGCGGGAACGGGTGGGGTAGTGTTCTATTCCAAATTAGGCGTCTTAACGAATTTATTACAAAATAATCAGTTATCCAATGGAGCGGCGATGAGTGTTTTAAAAGAACAATCTGGCAATTTTATTGTTAATGCAGGTACGGGTGGTATCATCCAAACCGATCCTTTTTTGTTTGTAAATACCTCTAGTAGATATGGTATCATAAGTAGTGGGGGGGGGCTTAAAGGCAGCAATATTAAAATAACATATACACCTAATCCTGGCTATGTTTTAGATAGTGTTATTGTTAATAACAATCGTCTTGTAAATTATCGAGATTCCGTGTCGTCTTATACGTTTAACAATATTTCTAATGATAATAGTTTATTAGTTAAATTTAAACCCGATACGCAAGTTCAAATAAGGGTTCCATTAACATCGGGGCAATTACCAAACTCTGGGCAAGTGTTGCATAGTTTTATTGATAGTAATAAAAATATTATAGCAAGTGCTGGTAACAGCGGTGTAATTAGATTATCTCAGGATGGTGAAGCAACTGTTTTATTAAACCAAACGCAACTTAATAATGGTTTTGCATCTTACAGTTTTTTAGATAATATGGGTAATTTAATTGTTTGTGCTAGAACTGGCGGCGTTATTAAATATGCACCCGACCAATCTATTTCCACCTTAATTCCTGCCAATCGATTAAATGGTGGTTCAGCCTTGCAAGGTTTTCAGGACACTGCCGGAAATTATTATATTAGTGCCGATAATGGTGGGGTTGTTGTTTTATTAAAAGGTGCAAGCACTGCCACAACATTGTTAACTGTTAATCAGCTCAATGGCGGTAGAGCCTTACATTGTTTTAAAGATAGCGACCAAAATTTAATTGTAAGTGCTTATAATGGTGGTGTTATTCTTGTTAATAAATTTGGTGTTCGAAGTACTTTATTAACTCAAGCGCAGCTTAATGGCAATGGTGGTTCATATCATAGTTTTAAAGACAATCAAGGTAATTTAATTATTTCAGCCGAATACGGTGGTGTGCTACAATTTTCAAAAGATAGTGTTATTTCTACCTTAGTATCTTATATTGATGGTTCTAATGGAAAATTTTATCATAGTTTTAAAGACTCTAGTAATAATTTAATTGTTAGTTATGAATATGCCGGGGTATTACAGCGTTCCATTAATGGTAGAATTGCTACGCCTCTTAATCATAACCAACTCAATGGCGGTTATGGTGCGTATTCAAGTTTTACTTATAATAATCAATTATATGTAAGTGCAGGGTCGGGCGGTATAATTTTAGCCGAACCTTTTTATTTTATAAATACCAATGTACGCTATGGCATCATTAGCGATAGCAATGGTTATAAAGGGTCCAATATTAAAATTTCATATAAAAACAACCCTGGCTATATACTAGATAGCGTAATAATTAATAATAATAGAGCCCAAAATTACAAAGATTCTTTAACAAGTTTTACGTTTAGAAGTATCACAAAAGATAATGCAATATTAACGATTTATAAAGCAGATACCTTTCAAAAAATAAGGACGCCGGTAGCAGTTCAACAACTTGTTAAAGATAATATTTTAAATAAAGCCACGTATAGTTTTATTGATAGTTTTAGAAATCAAATTATTGTATGCGCTAATAAAAATGTGTACGCATTGTCTTCAAATGGTGAATTGAACTCAATTTTAAATCCAACCTTATTAAATAATGGTAATGCAAATTATGGATTTATTGATAGTTTGGGCGATATCTATATATTTGCTGGGTATGGTGGAGTAATCCTCTATTCGAAGCGCGGCGAAGTAAGAACTTTAATAACCAATGCAACAATTGGCGGTGCAGAAGCCAATTACGGTTTTAAGGATAAAGATGGAAACTTGATTGTTTGTGCAAGCTCCAATGGTGTTTATAAATATTATCTAAGCACTTCAGAAATTAGTCAAATTGTTAATGCATTCCAACTTAATGCAGGTAGAGTCAATCATGCTTTTTTAGATAGCACAAACAATTTAATTATAAGTGCGGGTATTGGGGGTGTTGTGCAGTTGAGTAATAAAGGACTGGTTAGTACTCTTGTATCACCTACTGTAATTACAGACCTTAACGTTTTGAGTTGTTTTAAAGATACTAAGGGTAATTTAGTACTAAGTACTGAAAATACTGGTGTGTTGCAATTTACTAAAAGTGGCAATTTAACCGAATTAGTATCAGCGTCAACGCTAAATAACCATGCAGCCCGCTATGCGTTTTACGATAAACAAGATAATTTATATGTTTGCGCTGATAGTAATGGTTTAGGTATTTTATTTAAAAATAGTACCTATTTTAATATATTGTCTCCCAATCTATTACAAAACTTTCCAGTAAATTATGCCTTTACCGATAGAAATAACTTTTTATACGTGGTAAATGGGAATCTTGTTCAAGTTGAACCCATATATAATGTAACTACTACAGCATACTATGGAACCATTGCAAATGCAGGAAATATTAGAGGAAATAAAGTTACATTAAATTATTCCCCCAATCTTGGTTATGTGTTAGATAGTGTTATATTGAATAATAATATCCAAACTAATTATTTGGATTCTCAAAATAGATTTATCATTTCCAATATCAATACCAATTATAATTTAAGGGTTGTATTTAAACAAGACTCATTATTTAATATCAGAACTGTTGGGACATCGGCTCAATTTAATTATTCTAAGGTAAACCATAGTTTTACTGATAAATATAATAATAAAATTATAAGTACAAGTGATGGCG
Organism: Alphaproteobacteria bacterium; assembly: GCA_030053915.1. Lineage (GTDB taxonomy): Bacteria > Bacteroidota > Bacteroidia > Chitinophagales > Chitinophagaceae > JASGCT01. The sequence goes on along the minus strand of JASGCT010000013.1, from coordinate 11,146 downwards.
TTTATGTAGTTAATAACCGTGGTTTTAGATATAATTTACTCAATAAATTTGATATTAATTTGGGCGAAGCAACATATAGTTTTAAAGACAATGATGATAATTTATATATATTTGCTCAAAACGGGGGTATTATTAAAAATTTTGTGGATGGCAGCGTACAAACTATAGCCAATAAATTACAACTTAATAATGGTAAAGCCTTAAAAGGTATTTTACTTAATAGTGGTAATTTAATAGTAGCTGCAGATTCGGGCGGTTTGGTTAAAATAAATCCTCAAGGGGCTATTTCCACGCTCCTAACCAGAGCCCAACTTAATGGTAATATTGTAGATATTTCAACGGACCCTTTTGACAATCTAGTTATTACGTCGCTTTCGGGTGGAATTTTTTACTATAATACCCAGACTCAAAATTTACAAAATATAATAAATACCTCAAGGCTCAATACGCAATTTAAACAAGCGCAACTTCTAAATGATATCTATTTAATTACAACAAGTTCGGGTATTTACGAATTGAACGCCCTTAATGTATTAAAGCAAATTGTAAGTCCAAATCAAATTTCTAATAGCAATATAAATTATGTTTATAAATATCCATCTGGTAAAACAATTATAAGTACATCAAATTTTGGGCTATATATTTTAGATTCTAATTATATTCTTCAAAATGTTGTTAAAGGGAATCAATTAAATAATGGTTTTGTTAATCATGCCTATTTCGATTCAAGTAATAAAATTATTATTAGTGCTGATATCGGTGGGCTTATAGAAGCCGACCCTTATTATTTTATAAAGTCAAGTATTAATTATGGTATTGCTTCTACTGGCAATGGCTTTATAAAGTCTAAACAACCAATTTATTATTATCCCAATTTTGGGTATCGTTTTAATAATGCTATGGTTAATAATAAAAATTACTTCGATTCAACAGAGAGGTACACTTTTAATAATTTAAGGTCTGATAGTGCCATTTCAATATTAAATAGATATGATTCGGCTACATATTATCGCTTAGCAACAAGTAGTGCTCAAGTCCCACAGGGTAATTTTATTCAGTTTTTTAAAGATAATTTGCAGCAACATTATTTAATTTTAACTACTAAAGGATTGTTTAAATTAGATAATAATGGTTATCTTTCACCCATTATAACCAACCAAGTGATTCCCACTGATAATTTTAATTTTGGCTTTGCCAAAAACGATGGGTCGGTAATTATTTGTAACCAAAAATCTGGGGTCATACAAGTTTTTTTAGATGGCAGTTATACCACATTATTAAATGCTCAAAACTTGAACGGTGGGAGTGCTTTGAATGGTTTTGAAGATGCTAATGGAAATCTTATTATTGTAGCAGATAGCGGCGGCGTTATTCGTAGATATAGCAATGGTACTTTAGAAACTATTTTAACGAGAGTAGAATTAGGCAATCAACCTGTAAAACACGCTTTTTATAAAAACGACGGCTCGTTAATAGTAAGTACTGCAAATGCCGGGGTTTTATCAATCTTAAATAATCAAATTGATACCGTTTTAAGACCAAGTATTATTAATAATTCTCAAGTGAATCATACGTTTATAGATGTTAATAATTTTTTATATGCTAGTACAAAAAGTGCAGGGCTATGGGAATTAAGCCCAGACGGCGTCGCTAAAAATATTCTGACGATAAATCAAATTAATCAACAATCTATCACCCAATCTTTTAAAGATATTTTTAATAATTTAATTATAAGTGCTGATTCAAGCGGTGTTTTTTTAGTGAAAAATGATGGAAAGATTTTTAATATAATAAATAAAACCCAAGATGCATATTTTGGGCAAGCCACTTATTCAAGCCAAGATATAAATACTGAGGAATATCTTATTGCTTCTAAATCGATAGGGGGCTATAAATTAAATCCTTTTTATTTTGTGAATGCACAACCTCGATTTGGTAATGCAATAAGCAATCAAGGTTTCAGGCATCAAAATATTCCTATAGAATTTACACCTAATAATGGCTATATTTTTGATTATATTGTGTTCAATAACAATTTTAATAACCCTTTTCGAGATTCTAGCCTTCATTATACTTATAATAATATTCAACAAAACCATGATTTTGTGGTTCGGTTTAAACCAGATCCTGCCCAAAAATTTAGAACGCCCATAACATTTAAACAATTAAAGAATCAAAAAGTAACGCATAGTTTTATGGATGTTGAAGGCTCTATAATCATTTCAACCGAAACGGGTGGCATCATAAAAATAGATTCTCAAGGAATCATCTCTAATTTAGTTAGTTATGAAAGTTTGGGGAATAATAAAGTTCTATTTTCTAGATATGACAATGATCGTAATCTTTTAATTTGTGCAGGTAATGGAGGTCTCTATAAATTTTCTAATAGTGGCACAATCGCCTTGCTTTTAAACCCTAACGATTATGAAGGCATTCATAAAATAGTATATTATTGTGCTGTAGATAACGACAATAATTACATTGTAGCAGCAGGGGGAACAGGGGTCTTTAAAATTTCTCCTGATGGTACCATTGTTAATATTCTAAACAATGCACAACTTTCAAACGGTGTGGCACAACATGTTTTAATTGATTATGAAACGAACAATTATATTGTATCGTCTGGTGTTATAGGCGTTTATCAAATTAACGCAAGCAATTTTGGTGCCAATATATTATTAGATGCTAGTAAAATTAATGGAGGTAATGCTAATTTTGCCATTAAAGATAATGATGGTAATTTATATGTAAGTTGTGGCAGCGTGGTAAAATTATCTAGCCAGGCTGCTGGCAGCGAGTTAACAACAGTTTTACAAGCTAGATTTTTAAATTTCTCAGGTACCAATCAGCTTACTTTAGATTCTTTAAATGCTGTTTTAGTGAGTTGTAACCAGTTTGGACTTGTAAAAATTACGGCTGGTGGCGATGTATTTACAATAATAAGTAATCAAGATTTAAATTATGGAAATGCACTTAATTGTACTAGAATTCAAAACGGGTCTATTTTAGTAACGTCTGATACTGGCGGACTATTTATTAAAGATTATAATGCCAATCCTATTTATATTACTACTACGGTAGAAAATGGTTTTATTCAGTCAACAACCGAATTTTATCAAAATGAAAGCGCAAGAATCACATATAATTCGTATCTTGGTTATAAACCAAATCAAGTAACAATTAATGGTGATGGCAATGTAAACTATATTGATTCTATTTCTGGATTTACTTTTAGAAATGTACAGTCAAATCAAACAATTTTTGTAAGTTTTGTTTTAGATACTGCTAACCCAATTAAAACTATTATTATTCCATCCCAAATTGAGAATAATCCAGTAAACCATATTTTAAAAGACAAGTATAATAATATTTTATTAAGTACTTTAGATGGCGGCGTTTGGCAATATAATGTGGTTAATCAAGAACCATTTTTTAGTATTAGTTTATTATTATCAAAGTTAGATCTTCAAGGAGGGCAAGCCGTTTCAACCTATAGGGATCCATCAGATAACATATTTATTGCTACGGGTGAAAAAGGCGTTTTTACTAGAGATGTTAATAATATTACACTGCCGTTTCTTGCTGATGCACAAATAGAAAACGGCTACGTGTCTAATCTCCTTCCAAGTTTTGACAATTATTTTAGAGTTGTTGCCGGAACGGCTGGTATTTATAGGTCTGATGAAGACATAACAAGAGATCTTAGCGCCAGAGATTATACCAGAATAATTAATCCCGAAGATTTTAATTTTGGCTATGCTAATAATGCTTTTTTTGATAATAATAATAATTTAATCAGCTGTTTTAGAGGTTCCGTGAATTTAGTACGTCTTAACCAAGATAATACGATACAAAATTTGACCAATAGTAGCTTTTTACCGAATGGAGAAACCACTTCTGGGTTTGTTGATAAAGATAGTAATTTAATAATATCAGCAGGTTTAGATGGAATTATTAAAATAAATAGTCAAAATCAATATAGCACCTTCATAAATCGCAGCCAACTCAATAACGGCTTTGCTTATTATACTTTTAAAGATTCTACTAATAGAATGTATTTTTGCGCTGGAAATGGTGGATTTTTTGAATATTATAAAGGAAACCTTATAGAAATTTTGTCGAATACCCAAACCAATAATGCCCAAATTAATTTTGGTATTAAAGATACTACAAAAACAATTTACTTAACAGCTGGTAATGGCGGTCTCATTTCTATTAAACCCTACTCAGAAATTTTAACCTCGGTTCTAAATGGATCAATTAGTAAACCCACCTATACTTTTAATGGTGATCATATTAGAATTACTTACCAAAATTTACCCAATTATTTTATAGATAGCATTTTTATTAACAATATTTATATAGGACGTGATTCAATAACAGGCTATACATTTAAAAATGTACAAGAACCGCAGTCAATACGAGTGGTTTATGTTACTAATTACCAAATTACCACACAAGTTGTTAATGGTACCATATCAAATACTGTGGTTGTTGGTTATAATAGCTCTTATAGAATTACTTATCAAAAAAATACGAATTATGAAATTGATAGTATTTTGGTTGATGGCATTCCAATAAGTTTAGATTCAATTAATGGTTATACTTTTATAAATATTTCTTCCAATAAAAGAATTCGCGTTGTTTATAAAGGACCCTATTATTATATTTATACGTCTGTTAAAAATGGGACCATTGATGCTACTAAATATATTATTAATGGTTCTAATGTTACCATTAAATACGCACCAAATATTAATTATTTAATAGATAGTATATTAATTGACGGTGTAGCTATCAATAAAGATTCTATACGTTCATATACATTTTACAATGTTAATCAAAATCGCACCTTTAGGGTTGTTTTTAAACTGTATTATTTTACTATTACAACCCAAAGTATAAATGGCACTATTAGTAAAGCCGATACTGTGTATGATGGTCAGAATGTTCGTTTATTTTATTCGCCCAATTTGTTTTATCGTATTGATAGTATTTTTTTAGATGGAAAAAATTTAGGATTAGATTCTCCTCGATCTTATACGCTATTTAATGTAACAAAGAATCATATTTTTACAGTATATAATAAAGGGCCCTATTTACCAATAACAACATCTGTTATCAATGGAAGCATTACTAGAAGTGATACGGTATTAGTTAATAGTAATTTTAGAATTACTTATAACCCTTTTAATTTATATGAAATTGATAGTATTGTTTTAAATGGTGTGAATGTTGGTAAAGACTCCTTCCAAAGTTATACCTTCAAAAATATTGTGGCACCCATTAATTTTCAAGTTGTATTTAATAGATTTTTAAATATTAACACGGCTATCACAAACGGTGCTATCATCCCAAGTAATCGTGTCGTTTTAGGAACAACGTATCGCATAACCTATCAACCAATTGCCAACTATCGTATTGATAGTATTTTATTCAATGGCAATAAAGTGTCCACAGATTCTACAAGAGGCTTTACTTTTAGAAACATTAGTACCAATATTACTTTCAGAGTTTTTTGTTCAGGACCTTATTTTAGATTTACAACCAATGTTCAAAATGGTCTCATCTCAAGTACTACGGATGTTTTAAAAGGTACTACCTATCGTGTTACCTATCAGCCCAATTCAGGTTTCAATTTAGACTCAGTCTTAATTGATAAGGTTGCGTTAGAAAATGATTCTGTGGATGGTTTCACATTTTATGATGTGGATATAGATCATTTAATTGAAGTGAAGTATTTTAGATTTAATCGCATTCAAGCCCAAGTAATTAATGGTACTATTTCGGTTCGAGATACCTTAGTTAAAAGTGGTCAAACCGTAGTTTTTAATTATAGTCCCAATCCTAATTATATCTTAGATTCTTTGATCCTATATGGCGTGCCTATGTCCTTAGATTCTCAAACGCGTTTTACTTTATATAATATTCAAAATCCCTCAACCTTAAGAGTGGTTTTTAAAGGTCCTTATTATAGGGTTCAAACCATTGCTAAAAATGGCACAATATCGCCAACAAATCTTTATTTTAATGGTCAAAAAGTTACCATTACTTATCAAGCCAACCCTAATTATTATCTCGATAGTATTTATTTAGATAACATCTATATAGGCAAAGATTCACTTACAAGTTTTACATTTAATAATTTAAATACCAATCATACATTAACTATCATTTTTAAAGGGCCTCTATATCGTGTGAATACTCAAGTTGTTAATGGCACCATATCATCAAGTAACCTATATGCAGAAAACCAAACTGTAGCTATTACTTATCAACCTCTTTTGGGATATTCTTTAGATAGTGTTATTGTTGATGGTATGCCTCAGTCAAAAGACTCAATTACAAAATATACATTCCAAAATATTACCGATAATCATACCATAAAAATTGTTTATACTATTAAATTTCTTGTTGCAACTAGTGTAAACAATGGTTCAATTTCGCCTTCAATTTATGTCAATCAAAATTCAAATTATCTTATTACGTTTAAACCCATTCCAAATTATCAATTAGATTCCTTTATTGTTAATAACCAACGTCAAACTCCTACAACCGACACAAGTTATAATATCAATGCAATTTCTTCAAATTATAATATTAGAGCCACCTTTAAAGGACCTTATTTTTATATTACAACTACTGTTAAAAATGGAAGTATTAGTAATACAGGATATTTTTTAGTTCAAAATAATAAAATTAAAATTACCTATTCGCCCAATTCTAATGCTGTTTTAGATAGTATCATTATTGATGGCGTATCTATTGGAATCGATTCGTTTCAAAGTTATACCTTTAATGATATTAACTCGAATCATTCAATAAATGTTATCTATAATTATTACTTCCAAGTGTCAACTCAAGTTGTTAATGGCAGTGTAACACCTACCAGTACTTTGGTGCAATCCAGTAATTTTACCGTTACTTACCAGCCCAATTCTGGGTATCAGTTAGACAGCTTATTTATAGACAATATAGCAATCGGGCTTGATTCAATGAATCAGTTTACATTTAAAAATATTCAATCAAATAGAAGCATCAAAGTGGTGTATGCACCTGCCATTCAAGTTAATTATACTGTAGAAAATGGTTTTATTAATAATGATACCTTGATTGTTATTGGTAAAAGTACCAGAGTTACCTATCAACCACTGGATGTCAGTTATGAATTGGATAGTATTTTTCTTAACAATAGCTATGTAGGAAAAGATTCTATCTTTGGCTTTACATTAAATAATTTAACAACAAATACCTTATTTAAAGTAATATTTTCTAAAAAGAAACTAAGCATTGAAACCGAAGTTGTAAACGGTACCATTAGTACAAATACAACTGTTTTTTATGGACAATCTGTAGCAATAACCTACCAACCTCAAAATGGCTATCTCATTGATAGTATTTTAATTGACGGGGTTTATGTTGGCAAAGATTCTATGCAACGCTATACCTTTTCTAATATTATAATCTCGCATAAAATAAAAATTGTTTTTAATAAATTTGTATTTATTACAACTATGGCAATTAATGGTAGTATCACAACTTCAAACTATTTTAAATTAAATTCCAAGGCAAAAATTACGTATTCAGGATTGCCTATGTATTATATAGACAGTATCATAATCGATAATATTTCTAGAATACCAGACTCACTTAATAGTTATACGTTTGATACATTAAATACCGACCACCAAATTCGTGTTGTTTTTAAAGGACCTTTTTATAAAATTAGTACCACTGCTGTAAATGGTGTCATTTCACCTGCCCAATTAGCGTCACCTCAATCTCATTTTAGAATAACGTATCAGCCGCTTGAGGGCACTCAATTAGATAGTATCATTATAGATAATGTAGTTATAACCAAAGATTCCTTTGCCGGATACACGTTCAACAATATTTCACAAAATCATAACGTGTATGTTAAATACTCAAGTGCTTTTCAGATTAAAACACAAGTTAAAAACGGAACCATTTCCACCAATACACCAGTCTCTAATGGTGGCTCATCTGTAATTACATATATGCCACAATCCCATTATTTAATCGATAGTATTTTCATTGATGGTATTTATGTTGGCAAGGATTCTTTGACAAAATATACATTTAATAATGTTTTAAGCAACCATACGATCTATGTTATTTTCAAAGGACCTTATTTTAAAGTTAAAACCCAAATTGTGAATGGTTTTAAAACCGATTCCATGTATGTTTTAAAAGGCGATAGTATTAAAATTACTTATAATCCTAGCACAAATTATAAATTAGATAGTGTTATAGTGAATGGTAGAAATAAGACCTCAGAGTATCCAAGTGGTTTTACAATTTACTTAATTGATACCGACTATTTAGTGCAAGTTTATTATAGTGGTCCATATTTTAATGTAAATACTCAAGTTGTAAATGGTATCATAACGCCGTCACAATTAATAGATTCTAATGGAACAACTACTATTAAGTATAGTGGAAATAAAGGTAAAGTAATTAAGTTTATTATTTTAAATAATATAGATACTATTAAATTTAATACCAGTTTAAAACTTGATACCGGCTCTTATACTTTTAGAAATATCATGTTTAATATTGACATTAAAGTTGTTTTTGATGACCGAACTTTTGCTCAAGATTTTATTGCTGTGGTAGGACAAGACTTTACATGTTCAACACCAGATAATTTAGGAAATATTATTATTGTTACGCAACAGCCTGCCGTGTATAGAGTTGTGTTTTACGACCGCGCAACAGGCATCAATGATACTGTTTATTTTAATAATACCACTTTTTCTAGAACTGTTTATAGTCAAGGTTCTTACGAACTCTGTGTCAGCGATACCAATTACCCACAATTAGTAAGGTGTTTTAATATAAATATTGTAAGTCCACCTCCTATTAGTTCGTTTAGTTATTTAGATTTAAATCAAAAAACTTTAAATCTTCAAATCCAATCAGATCAAGTTAATTATATTAATTTTAATGGTAAACAGTATCCTTCATTTATAAACACAGCCAACTTACCACTAAAAATTGGAATAAATACTTTAATTTTAAAAAGAGATATTGGTTGTAAAGATAGTATTGAAGAGGTATTTATGTATTACGATGATATGAGGATATATCCAAACCCTACACCTCATAATGCCATAATCAGTTTAAATACGCCTAATAGTTGGGTACAGATTAAAATTATCCAAACCAATAATGGTAAAATTATTGAAAATAAAGCCTATTTAACAAATGACCTTGGTAACATAGAACTGATAACACAACATTATCAAAAAGGCGTTTATCTTATTCAAATACAGTCTAACAATAGAAAAATAACGTTAAAACTAATAAAAGAATAATCGTAACGCTTCTTCAGAAAGAGAGACGCATCTGCACAACACCTACAAGACTTTTCTATCAAAGTTTTAAATTCTAAGTCAATAATTATTAGAAACGAGGATACTTTTTTATAGTAAATTTAACATTTTAAACTCAAAAATTAATTATATTTGTCCAAATTCATATTTATGTTAAAAAAGCTATTAGTGTCCATGCAATTAATAATGGGGATTGTTTTCCTGAGTGCTCAAACAGGTTCAAGTATTTATAAAGACGACAAGGGGCGTGCGTTAAATGGCTACGACGTGGTTGGATTTTTTAAAGATAACAAACCTGTTAAAGGTGCGGATAAGTACAGTTATACATACGAAAATGCAACGTGGTTATTTTCAAATCAAGAAAATTTAGAAGCATTTAAAGCCAACCCCAAGGCTTTTATACCCCAATATGGTGGATATTGTGCTTATGGCGTAGCCAAAGACCATAAATCACCAACTGAAGCCGAAGCGTTTAAGGTTGATAATGGCAAACTTTATTTTAATTATAATTTAAAAGTAAAAAAACTTTGGGAAGCCAATCAAGCCCAATTCATTAATACAGCGGATTCCAATTGGCTTTTAATAAAAGATAAAGAATAATTAACAATATAAACTATCTTAAACAACCTATCTATTTTTAATCGATAACCAATAATCATGAGTTTTAAAATTAGAATGATATCGGCTACAAGTTTATATGACGGTCATGATGCCTCTATAAATATTATGCGCAGGATTATGCAAGATAAAGGTGTTGAAGTGATTCACTTGGGGCATAACAGAAGCGCATCAGAAATTGCTATTGCTGCTATCGAAGAAGATGTGCAAGGTATTGCGCTTACGTCTTACCAAGGAGGACATATCGAATTTTTTTGTTACGTTAGAAAATTATTAGATAGTGCAGGCTATCAACATATTAAAATTATTGGTGGTGGTGGTGGTACTATCTTACCATCCGAAGCAGCATATCTGCATCAACATGGCATAACCAAAATATATCTTCCAGAAGATGGTTTAAAACTTGGTTTAGATAATATGATAAATGAGGTTGTAGAATATTGCAATTTTAAAATTCCTAAGATTTCAAAACAGAAAACCCAGCCTTGGAAATTAAATAAGGTTCTAGATCCGCGTGCTTTAAGCAATGCCATCACATTATTAGATAATAACGAAGCAAAAAAAATATCCAAACCAGCCTTAAAATCCAAACCAATTTGGGGTATAACTGGTACAGGTGGGGCTGGAAAATCATCTGTAATAGACGAATTAGTCCGTATTTTTTTGCTTAATAATCCCTCTAAAACTGTGGCTATATTATCTGTAGATCCTTCAAAGCAAAAGACTGGCGGGGCTTTACTTGGTGATAGAATTCGCCTTAACATTGCCTCGCACCCTAATGTTTTTATTCGCTCTATTGCCACCCGAAATTCACTATCATCTTTAAATCAGCAACTTAAAAATATGGTTTCAGCTACTTCGGCTTATGGATACGATTTAATTATTGTAGAAACAGCCGGTGTTGGACAAAACGATATATCAATTTTAGAATGTTGTTCGCAAACAATGTATGTGATGACTTCGGAATATGGTGCGGCAACTCAATTAGAAAAAATTAATATGTTAGATTTTGCTGATATCGTTTGTTTAAACAAATTTGACCGTGCCGGAGGTTTAGATGCCTTGCATGATATTAGAAAACAATATAAAAGAAATCATAAATTATTTAAAGAAACCGATAATAATTTACCTATATTTCCAACGGTTGCTTCTCATTTTAACGACCCTGCCAT
>JASGCT010000081.1 GCA_030053915.1 Alphaproteobacteria bacterium | reverse complement strand
GAAAATTTTTTAGTCATGATTTCGCAAACATAGAAGCCGATATTTATACAACAGCCAAAGGTATGGGCAATGGGTTTCCAATTGCTGGTGTTTTAGTTGCTCCATTTATTAAACCTATCATTGGAAGTTTGGGAACGACATTTGGAGGTAACCCACTTGCTTGTGCTGCCGCAATAGCGGTTTTAGAAGTTATTAAAACTGAAAATTTAATGGAAGCCGCCGCCGAAAAAGGTCATTATATTTTGCAAAAATTAAAACAATGCCATCATCTTAAAAACGTTCGTGGTTTAGGCTTAATGATTGGCTTTGACTATGATGACACATGTCCAAATCTAAGAAATGACCTTCTTACCAAATTCAAAATATTTACTGGTGAAGCCAAACCCAATACTATCAGACTATTACCTGCATTGAATATTAATTATGAACAAATACATTACTTTTTAAATTCTATTACTAAATTAACACAATAAAATTATGAAACATTTTACAACCTTAACCGATACCTATAATTTTAATAATTTATTACAATTGGCAACATTTTATAAAAATAATCCATTCATAGACAATCATTTAGGAAAGCACAAACGTTTAGGTCTTATCTTTTTAAACCCAAGTTTACGAACAAGATTAAGCACCCAGATTGCCGCTTCTAATTTAGGAATGGAAACCATTATTTTAAATATTGACAAAGATAGTTGGGCTTTAGAATTTAACGATCATGTAATTATGAATGGCTCTAAAGTTGAACATATAAAAGAAGCGGCACCAATTTTAGGAAATTATTTCGATATTTTAGGAATCCGTTCTTTTCCAAATTTACAAAATCGTGCAGAGGACGAAAACGAACTTGTTTTAAATAGTTTTTTAAAATATACTAAAATTCCCATTATCAGTTTAGAAAGTGCTTGCTTACATCCTCTACAAGCGCTAGCAGACGCATTAACTATCAAAGAAACCTTGTTACATCAAAAGCCTTTATATTCTAACAAAAAGCCTAAAGTAGTTCTTACCTGGGCACCTCATATTAAACCAATCCCTCATTGTGTTGCAAATAGCTTTGCACAATGTATGGAACTAGAACCTGACTACAATTTTGTAATTACGAATCCTCAAGGCTTTAACCTTTCAAAAAAAATTACCAAAAATGTTCATATAACTCATCATCAACATGAAGCCCTTGAAAATGCTGATTTTGTTTATGTTAAAAATTGGTCTGCATACGAAGATTATGGAAAATTTTCCACGGATTCATCCTGGTTATTAAATAGTGATAAATTAAAAATTACTGCTAACGCCCATGTGATGCATTGTTTACCAGTAAGACGACAAGTTGAAATAGCAGACGAGGTATTAGATTCTGATAAATGCCTCGTTCAAGAACAAGCTAAAAACCGCGTGTGGGTTGCTCAAGCAGTCATTGCAACCTTACTAAAAAATAGCATCTCATGCAATTAAAAGAAAAATTATATGTCGTTAAAATAGGAGGAGAAACTATCGACTCCGAAATAGATTTACCTGTTTTTATTAATCAATTTTCAGCCATTCCATCTAAAAAAATTTTAATTCATGGCGGTGGAAAATTAGCAACAAATTTAGCTGCCAAATTACATGTTGAACAAAAATTAGTCAACGGAAGACGTATCACGAATCAAGATACTTTAGACCTCGTTACAATGGTTTATGCTGGTTTAATAAATAAAAAATTAGTTGCATTATTACAAGCTAACAATATAAATGCAATTGGATTAACAGGAGTTGATGCCAATTTAGTAGTTGCCAAAAAAAGACAAGTTTTAGATATCGACTACGGTTTTGTTGGCGATGTTGAATCGGTAAATTTTAAATTTTTAAAAGACCTTTTGCAACATGATTTAATGCCTGTAATTGCCCCAATTACTCATAATAAAATGGGACAACTATTAAATACTAATGCAGATACCATTTCAACAGAAATCGCAGCAGCACTAAATGTATTTTATGATACCCAACTTATCTTTTGCTTCGATAAAAAAGGTGTTTTAACTGATATGGAAAACGAAGATAGTTTCCTAAAAACAATAGACTTTGTAAAGTTCCAACAATTACAAACCTCCCAAAAAATTACCAAAGGCATGTTGCCAAAATTACATAACGCTTTTGAGGCAAAACAAAAATTTGTTAAAACCGTTTGTTTAGGAAAAAGTACCAATCTGTTAGCAATCATCAATCATAATTCTGGAACTTTTATTCTTTAATTTATGCAAAATAATTTATTTAAACCATTACAAGACGAAGCATTACAACTTTTAAAAAAACTCATTCTAACGCCTTCGTTTAGTAAAGAAGAACATCAAACTGCTGAAATTATTGATAATTTTTTTAAAAGTAAAAATATCCCAACCCATCGAACCAAAAACAATGTTTGGGCTATTAATAAATATGCTAACTTGTCAAAGCCCACACTTTTACTAAACTCGCACCACGACACGGTAAAACCTTCAAAACAATACACCAACAACCCATTTAATCCAATAATTAACGATGATAAATTATTTGGCTTAGGCAGCAACGATGCAGGCGGATGTTTGGTTGCTTTAATCATGTGCTTTGTTTATTTCTATAATAATAAAAACCTTCCTTATAATCTCATATTTGTAGGCTCCGCAGAAGAAGAAATTTCTGGCGCACATGGTATTGAATCCGTATTACCCCAATTACCAAAAATAGATTTAGGTATTGTAGGTGAGCCAACTGAAATGCAAATGGCAGTAGCTGAAAAAGGATTGCTTGTGTTAGATGTAGTAGCTATAGGAAAATCTGGGCATGCAGCACGCGACGAAGGCATCAACGCTTTCTATAAATTACTTCCTGATATTGAATGGTTTAAACAGTATAAATTTGAAAAAATATCCACCTTACTCGGCGCCGTAAAGATGTCAATAACGTCTATTGAAACACTTAATAAAGCCCATAATGTTGTACCATCAGAATGTTCCATGGTTGTTGATATTCGTGTGAATGAATTGTATAGTTTTGATGATATTTTAGACATTATTAAACAACATACTATTAATGTAATTACTCCACGCAGTGTTCGATTACGTTCTACATCCATTCCAATAAACCATCCTTTAACACAATCTGGTATTGCCTTAGGAAAAAATTATTTTGGTTCGCTTACTACGTCCGATAAAGCCCTCATGTATTTTCCAACAATAAAAATCGGTCCTGGAAATTCTGCACGCAGTCATACCGCTGATGAGTTTATTTTTATTCACGAATTATTTCAAGGCGTACAAGATTATATTATGTTATTAGAACATTTTTTTTTATTTAAAACCAATTAAAATTACCACTATGAAGCTCTGGCAAAAATCTATTCCTACTTTTAAAGATGTAGAATTTTTTACTCAAGGTAAAGATATTGATATGGACTCCTATCTTTTTAAATACGATATTTTAGGCAGTTTAGCACATATAAAAATGTTACAATCCATAAACATTCTTACTACAGATGAATGGCAAGAAATATCAAATGCTTTAAAAAATATTTTTAAAGATATAGAAGAGCATAAAGTTACTTTTTGTTTAATAAATGATTATGAAGATATCCATTCGTTTATTGAATTAAAACTTACCGAGTTGATTGGAGAATCTGCTAAAAAAATGCATACCGCCCGAAGCCGAAATGACCAAGTTTTACTTGATATTAAATTATTTCTAAGAACTGAAATAAAATTACTTGTTGAGCATATCCACCAATTATTTAACCTCTGGATTCAACTTAGCCATCAGCACCAACATGTTTTTATGCCTGGTTATACCCATTTTCAATTAGCGATGCCTTCTTCGTTTGGACTCTGGTTTGGAAGCTATGCCGAAAGTTTGTTAGACGATATGATCCCTCTTAAAGCAGCGTATCATTTGGTTAACAAAAACCCTTTAGGTTCTGCCGCTGGTTATGGGTCCTCTTTTCCTATAAATCGGCAACTCACAACACTTTTATTGGGCTTTGATGATTTAAACTATAACGCTATTAATGCTCAAACAAATCGCGGTAAAGTTGAACGTATTGTGGTATCAGCTTTGTCTAACCTTGCTGAAACATTAGCGCGTTGTAGTAACGACTGCTGTACATTTTTAAACCAACATTTTAATTTTATAGGCTTTCCTCAAGAACTAACAACAGGCTCCAGTATTATGCCACATAAAAAAAACCCAGATGTTTTTGAACTCGTAAGAGCCTATTGTAACCGCATCAAAGCCTTACCCAACGAACTTTTTATGATTACTACAAATTTGCAGTTGGGTTACAATCGCGACCTTCAAATAATAAAAGAACATGTATTCCCATGTTTTCAAACCATGCATAGTTGCATCGATATGTTACAACTTATGTTTAATAATATTCAAATCAACCCCAATATTAATTCTACACAAGATTATAGTAGTTTGTTTACAGTAGAAAAAATCAATGAACTTGTTTTAACTGGTATGCCCTTTAGAACAGCTTATCAAAAAGTATCTGAAATGATTGAAAACAAAAGTTTTAGTTATCATAAAACAACAAACCATACCCACGAAGGCAGTACTGGTAATTTATGTAACGAACAGATTGTTAAAAACATGCTTGCATTAATAAATAGCTTTAATTTTAATGCCTGGATTGAAAAGGAAAATAATTTAGTAAGTTAAAACAAACTTTTGATCTATTTTAAAGAATAAAACACAAGTTCATTTTAATTGGATTCATGACATAGCAATTGAATAGACATGTCATCTTCGCTTATTGAAATAATTAAAAAACGAATACCTATTGTTTA
The DNA here is from genome assembly GCA_030053915.1 of Alphaproteobacteria bacterium. Taxonomy (GTDB): domain Bacteria; phylum Bacteroidota; class Bacteroidia; order Chitinophagales; family Chitinophagaceae; genus JASGCT01. Next base: position 4,220 of record JASGCT010000081.1, on the reverse strand, counting down.
GTTTTTATAAACAACACCATTTTTCATAACAAAACAAGGTTTGGCAAGAGTTTTAATATTATCTACTGGATTGTCATCGAAAGCAATAATATCAGCTAATTTATTTTTTTCAATTGTCCCTAATTGTTCAGACATTCCTAATAAATCGGCCGCGTTTACAGTGGCACTTTTTAAGGCTTCAAGTATCGGCATGCCAGCTTCGGTCATATAAACAAATTCTAACCAATTATTTCCATGCGCAAACACACCCGCATCAGTTCCAAATGCAATTTTAACACCACTTTTGTAGGCTTTAGCAAATGTTTTTTGTATCTGAGGACCAATTTCTAAAGCTTTAGGACGTACTAATTCTGGAAAATAGGTTGGATTTTTTGTTGCCGAATCTGCAACCGACTTCCCAGCAATAATTGTTGGCACATAATAAGTACCATATTGTTTCATTAAGGCAATTGTTTCGTCGTCCATTAGCGTGCCATGCTCTATCGAACTTACACCAGCTCTAATTGCCCGTTTCATACCTTCAGCACCATGCGCGTGCGCCGCTACTTTAAAACCATAATCATTGGCTATTTGAACAATGGCTTTAATTTCATCTTCCGTAAATTGCGGATTCGAAGAATTTTTAGCATTACTTAAAACACCGCCCGTAGCTGTAATTTTTATTAAATCGCTCCCATCTTTATAACGCTGACGAACGGCTTTCATACAGTCATCAACGCCATTCACCACACCTTCGGTAGGTCCAGGATTACCCATTAAATCTTTACGATAACCGTTGGTAGGATCACCGTGCCCGCCCGTAGTAGCAATGGTTTTACCAGCCGTAAATATTCTTGGTCCAATAACTTTGTTTTTGGCTATGGCATTTCGTAACGAAATATTTACCCCGCTACCACCCAAATCACGTACCGAAGTAAAACCACACAGCAAACTAATTTGAGCATAACGTGCCGCATCAAACGCTATATCTGGTGGATTTAATGTAAACCCATCGATATACCTAGTAGGGCTTGTTTGGCTTTCAATATGAACGTGCATGTCTATTAATCCGGGCATCACAGTTTTGGTTCTTAAATCGATAATTTTTGCATCGGATTCACTGGGAGTCGCAAAGCCATTTAAAACATCTATAACCTTGTTTTTATCCACTACAATGGTCATATTACTAAGCACTTTTTGGTTCATAACATCAATCAATTTGCCACATTGAATATAAGTTTTTTGAGCCGAAACAATACTATACATTATTATAAATGCAATTGTTAAAATTTTTTTCATATATTTATATTTATTTTTACACTATAAATTTTATACCAATGCAAAGTTTTTAAATTTTGAAATTTTGAACTTAAAATTGATAGTAAACACAATTTAACACTTTTTTTGTTAATAAACATTTTATTTTTTATTTTTTTTAAAATAATTGCGTATCTTTGCTAAAATTTTCGATAATACACACTTTAAATATGTGAGTATTAGTAGCCTTGCTTTTTTTAAAATTTAACATATATAGCCTCCTTGAAACCATCAAAAAACACTCGAATAGCCATCATTGGATTAGGGTACGTGGGCTGGCCACTCGCCCAAGAGTTTTCTAAAAAATATTATGTATTAGGTATTGATAATGACCCTGTTAAAATAAAAAACCTTAATGAAAATTTAAAACGAAAATCGCCTAAAACCGCTCAAAATTTACGTTGTACCACCCGTTATAAAGAGGCTCAACATTGCAATTATTTTATCGTAACCGTTCCCACCCCCATTGACCCCTATAAAAACCCCGATTTAACCCCCCTCATCGAAGCCTCAACCGCTATCGGAAAAATTCTCAAAAAAGATGATATTGTCATTTATGAAAGCACCGTCTATCCTGGCTGTACCGAAGAGGTCTGCGTGCCTATTTTAGAAAAAGAAAGTGGCATGAAATATAATACCGACTTTTTTTGCGGTTACTCGCCCGAAAGAATCAATCCCGGCGACACCCAACATACCCTCACCAATACCTTAAAAATTACCTCGGGTTCAAATCCACAAATTGCTCAAAAAATAAATGCCCTATATCTAACTATCATTAAAGCTGGTACTTATTTAACCAGTTCTATAAAAATTGCGGAAGCGGCAAAAGTCATCGAAAATACCCAACGCGATATTAATATCTCATTTATGAACGAATTAGCCATTATTTTCGATAAAATGAACCTTGATACTACAGACGTATTGCAAGCTGCAGCTACCAAATGGAATTTTTTGAATTTTAAGCCCGGTTTAGTGGGCGGGCATTGCATTTCAGTGGATCCTTATTACCTCGCCCATAAAGCCCAAAGCCTGGGATACCACCCGCAAGTTATTCTCTCCGGCAGACGCGTTAACGATGAAGTGCCTAAATTTGTTGCCCATAAACTTATAAAATTAATGCTCAAAAACGGACACAATTTAAAATCTGCCAAAGTGCTCATTTTAGGACTTACCTTTAAAGAAAATTGGTCTGATATCCGCAATTCTAAAGTGTTCGACCTCATTCAAGAGCTGAAAGAATTTCACGTAGAGGTTGACGTGTTCGACCCACATGTTACCCAAAATCAATTGCCAATACAAAGCAATATTCAACTCGTTCACAAACTCAGCCAATACGAAGGGATTGTATTAGCCGTAGCCCATGATGATTTTTTAAAACTGAATTTTAATCAACTGAAATCTTCGCCGAAATCCGTCATTTTCGACATCAAAGCGGTTTTAAATCCACAACTTGTTAATGCCCGCTTATAATCTGCGTCAAAAATAGAAAGCCCGAAGGGCTTAAATATAAATAGCCACAGATGACAATCAGTGGTTGATGAATCATAAAATAAACCAAACAACTCTGAAAGAGTTGAATAAAATTAAAATTATGAGCACATATACCCAAATTATTTACCAAATTGTTTTTAGTACAAAGTACCGTGAACCTGTTTTTACCAAAGATAAAAAAGAAGAGTTATTAAAATATATAAGTGGGGTCATAAAAAACAAAAATTGTCATTTATATCAAATAAATGTTGTTGATGACCATTTGCATATAGTTACTCATATTCATCCAACAATATCATTATCTTCACTTGTAAAAGACATAAAAGTTTCAAGTTCAATTTATATTAAAGAAAAAAAACATTTTGCAAAAAATTAAGAGTTTTAAAATGAAGACAAATATTATAACTATGTAGGATATTTACTATCGGACAATAATACAGTTTCTATTAAAGTTGCCAAATACGATGGGGTAGATAGGGTAGATTTATTACAAAGTAATGAATACGGCTTTTGCTCTTTAGTTAAAGCCACCAAACAAGTGTTGGATAAACTGGAAATAGAGAATAAAACCTTCACTAAAATCACCGCAAAAGAGCGTATTGAAATAAGACAGTGGAATACGGTTGCCTTACGAGAGTCTGTAATCAATGCTTTTGTGCACAATGATTATTCTAAAGAAATCGCTCCCAAATTTGAGCTTTTTAATAATAGACTAGAAATAACGTCTTATGGAGGAATACCAGACGGATTAAGTGAAAAAGAATTTTTTGAGGGCTACTCAATTCCTAGGAACAAAGAAATCATGCGAATTTTCAGAGACCTTGATTTAGTGGAGCAGCTAGGTTCTGGTTTACCCCGCATTTTAAAATATTATTCAAAAGACTGTTTTTATTTTACTGAAAATCACATCAGAATGATACTTCCAATAAAGCAAGTTACCGAGCAAGTTACCGAGCAAGTTAAAGCACTCATTCTAATGTTAGATGGTGAAATGGACAGACAAGCAATACAAGATTCCATTGGACTATCACATAGAGAAAATTTCCGTTCCAAGTATCTAAAGCCTGCTTTAAAACTCGGTTTAATACAAATGACGATTCCTCATAAACCCAATAGTAAACATCAAAAATACATGCTGTCGCCATTGGGTTTGAAATTTATAAAAAGGGTTTAAAATGATTTTTCAAACTGTTTAGAAACAGCCACCCCTCGTTCTAATCCCCTGCCCGCCAACATTTTGAATAGAAAAACCTTAAATGTCAACTTTTAAGGAATGTAATCCGTAAAAATTTGTATATTTGAACAAAATATATGATAGAAAGACACCTACATAAAACCCTTTGTTTAAACCGCTATATTTTGCAAATTGTTATAATTACATTTTATTAAAACTCAAAATTTAATTATTTTAGTAATTATATTTAAAATTAATC
>JASGCT010000080.1 GCA_030053915.1 Alphaproteobacteria bacterium | reverse complement strand
AAAAATTTATGATTTCTTTAACAATTTTGGTGAATTTGTTGCAAGTTGGGTTAATAAAGTTTATTTTTTTCATTTTTAATAATTTTTGGTAACGTTACATGATATAACTAAAAAGAAATGTTAAGTATGTAATAACAGAGTTGATATTTTGATTTTAATTAAAACAAAAAACCCTAAGGAACTTTTAGCCCTTAGGGTTTTTGTTAAAATAAGTTATAAAACGTCTATCTTCTTTGATACGTTGTGGTATAAACACCACCACCTATTAACATGGCACTTCCTAAACCCATTTTTGTAGGATTGGCTTGTTGCACGGCGACAAATAGAGCGGCTAAATTAGGATTTGCCCAAGAGCCAGGATAAATTGGATACATAACACCGCCAACTGTTCTAGTGCCACCAGTTATTAATTGTTCTAATTTTATATAAAGGCTAAAGTCAGCTCGGAAAGTAAATAAACTACGACTCCAAAATATAGATTGTAAATTTGTACATTTAATATAAAGAACGCCCAAAACAGAATCTTTAGTATTTAAGCCAGTTGGGAATGGTGCACCGATGGTTTGTTGCGTTAAAGGAATGGCAACTTGATTGGTGCTGTCATTATAATATCTTTTAAGGTCGTCAGCAGTTAAAACGATATTGGTACCCATAAATTTAAAGGTATCAATATAATCAGATAATGCTTTAAAATAAGAATTTACAGACGTATTTGCTAACCGAACTGTAGAGTCATTAATTTTAGTGATCGTTACTGAATCTTTATGGTAAACAAAAGTGTCGCTTGGAACTAAACCACCTGATAAGCTTTTAATACCTGTTATATAACCTATGGTAGTAGCGGTCCAATTACCAGTTATGGTATCGGCATAATTTGACAACTCTTTGTCTGGGGGGGCTATAATTTCTTCTTTTATACAACTCGTTACACCCAACATAATAACAATGCCTAACATGGTTAGGACTTTAATAAAGTTTGTTTTTTTCATTTTAAGATTTTTAAAAATTTTTTGCAAAGTTACGAAAAAAAAATAAAATTTTGTTAAAATTACAAATTTATTTATAAAATATTAATAATCATAACTTTAAAATTATTCAAAATTGTCTTTTAGTAAGTCCGGTCTTAACATTTGGGTTTTTTCGAGGGATTGTTCAAAGCGCCAGGCTTCGATTTTTTTAGGGTCGCCTTGCAGTAATATTTCGGGTACTTTTAAGCCTAAAAATTCAGCGGGTTTGGTATATAATGGGGGCGCTAATAAATCATCTTGAAACGAATCGAATAAAGCGGAGGTTTCATCGTTCATAACGCCGGGTAACAGTCGTCCGATGGCATCTGCCATTAAAATGGCGGGTATTTCGCCACCAGTTAATACAAAATCGCCTATGGATATTTCTACAATGTTAAATAATAATTTTAAACGTTCGTCAACGCCCTTATAATGCCCACATATAATTAGTATTCTTTGGTAAAGCGAGAATTTATTTGCCATTTTCTGATTAAAGGTTTGTCCACAGGGTGATGTTAAAATTATAAGATCGTAAGGCTTTAAGGCTTGTAATTCTGTGATTGCCTGATATAAGGGTTCAATGCGTAACACCATGCCGGCGCCGCCGCCATACTGGCTATCATCTACTTGACCGTAACTATTGATTGCCCATTTTCGTAAAGAAATTAAATGAATTGTTAGCAAGCCTTTAGCTTGGGCTCTTTTTAAAATACTATGCCCAACCATACTTTCCATAAGTTCAGGCACCACGCTTAAAATGTCTATTTGTAACATATATGAATGCAAAATGAATATAACCGCGTCTTATAAATTACCTTTTAATATAATTTTTCTACACCTAAACCGATGGTGTCAAGAAGAAACATTTTACCGTTTTTAAGAACAAATCCTTTGTTAAAAAAATCGCTTGCTAAATCAAAACTCCCGTCTAAGTCGATATATTTAGTTTGAGGACAGCTATAAGCACAGTGTAAAGCCGCCGCGATTGACAATAAAGATTCATCATTACAACCCCAAAAAATATCTAATCTGGCAATAGCCGCAATGGTTTCAATCTCCCGAGCTTTAAAAATTCCACCGCATTTCATAAGCTTAATATTAAAAACACCAAAGTTTTTTTGAACTGCATATTTTAATGCATCTTGTGGGTTTTTTAAACTCTCATCACCTACTAAAATGGCACGGAGCTCCAATGGCAATGTTAATAATTTATCTTCTTCGCCAATTTTTAAGGGCTGTTCGATGATGGTTATGTTTGTTTCGTTTTTTACGTAATTCCATAATTTTAATAAACTATCTACTTCATAACCTTGGTTTGCGTCTAATCGTATTTCAATGGAAGATTTAAAAAGTTCTTGAAGTTTAATAACGCGTTCTAAGTCTTCTTCAAAATGACTACCAATTTTAATTTTCAAGGCGTTAAATCCTTGGCTAACAAATTTTGTAGCATCGTCTAAGGTTTCGCTAACATTTTTGATGCCAATGGTAACCGAGGTGTTTAAGCCATTATAAATTTGCCCATAAAATTGAGCAACAGATACCTTGTAATGTTTGCAAATTGCATCGTGTAAAGCAAGGTCTAAAGCGGCGCTAATGCCGGGGTCGTTAGGGTAGGTTTTAAAGCACCAACGTATAAGATTATAAAAATCAGTAATATCAGCACCTATTAATTTTTCTTGGAACTCAGCTTCCTGCATTAATTTTAAACTATCGTAAGCGTTAATGCCTACTACTTCAGCGGAGGGGGCAGCAGAACCATAGCCAACAATGCCATTGGTAAGTTCTATTTCTAAAACCAAAATATGAGCTTTGGAGGTTGTTTTATAAGCAATGGAATATGGCACGGTTAGGGGTATCGATTGGACAAAATAATGAATTTTTTTTATTTTCATAACGTTTAAGATAATAGTTTAGAGGCAATGAGTTTAGCAAGGTCGTCGGCGCCGTTTTCTATAGGCATAAAAACGGGAAGTTTCGATTTTTTTTGAAGTTTGGTCATATACATTGTTTTTTCCTCTTGGCTACAATTGGAGGTGTTTAAAACCAAGGCAATAACCTTAGCGCCTAAAAGTTTTATAAGTTTAATTTCTGAATTGAGGCTTGGTATTTTTCCCCATTTTTTATTATAGTCAAAATATTTTCTTTTGGGTGAAACAATGAGCACCACGTGTTTGGCATTACCCGAAATAATAAATTCGGAACCACAAGGACCGCTTGGGTTTCTTAAACCAGATTGACCTTCAAGAAAAATTATTTGGGGTTTTTTTTCGTTCCAACATGTTACAATAGCGTGTTCTAACTCACCAGACACAAAATCGTTGTAAGTGCTGTCTAGCACAAAACCATATTGTCCGCCTTGCAACCATCCGGTTTGTCCAGAATAAACCATTTGGGCATTGATATCATGGTCGTTTAAACTTTTACAAATTAATTTGGCAGTTGTTCTTTTGCCGAGTGCACAATCTTGGCCCATTACCGCCACAATGGGCGCCTTAACGTTGTAAATGTTACCAGTCCAAAAATGCAGTGCGCTTTTGGGTTTGGGGTATCGAACATCAATTAAATTTACTTTGTGCTTTAAGGCTAAGTCTTTTATCTCTAGATTATCAACTAAATATTCGTGTAAACCACACACAATAGAGATACCTGCTACTATCGCTTTTTTTATAATGTCGATCATAGGTTCTGGAATTTTGCCACCTCCAACAGCCACGCCAATGATTAAATATTGAGCTTTAGCGGGTTTTTTAAGGGCGGCTTCGATGTTTTCAAAAACAGGAATTCCCTTTAGTTTGCCGTCTAAAAGCATTCCAGCATCCATCCCGGCGGTTGTTGGTCCGTCAATTAAACCTATAATTTCAAAGCGTTCAGATTGTCGCACTAAACCATGGGCGGTTTTAGCGTTTTTGGTATGAAAGATGCCATTTGTTAAAACCCAAGCAGTTGGTTTGGTTGACCATATTTTTTCTAAGATGATATGATCTACTTTGGTCATTTTTTTAAGTGTGTCAAGCACAAGATGGGCTTTTTTAAAAGGATCTGGTTTTAAATAATCATTCAGGGCTTCAGGTAGTATTTGCCACTCTACTCCAAATTTATCGGTTAGACAGCCCGCGTTTTTTTCGGTGCCCTCTTTACTCAAATCCTTCCACAAACTATCTATTTCGTTTTGTTTAGAACAGTTAACTATAATAGAGGTTGTATTAATAAGTTCGTAATGAAATGTGCTTTCATTTTCCATACAAACAAAAGGTTGTTGGTCTAATTTAAATTTTGCAAACTTAACAAAACCAGGTGTGTGAGAGTCGCCCTGATTGTATTCTTCAACAACTAATTTTTGACTATTAGCAAACACTTTGGTATAATAATCAATTGCCGCTTTGGCTTTTCCAAAATGGGTGTTTACAAAAAACAAGGCTGGAATAATTTCGACTGATTTTTCTAAGGTGGAATCAACCATAATTTGCCATGATATGCCAAATTGGTCGGTTAGCCAGCCATAACAGTTGCTCCAAGAATATTTTGATATTGGCATCAAAATTTTGGCATGCTGTCCTAAAGCTACCCATAATCTTTTAGCTTCTTTCATCGATTTACAAGAAACAAAAAGACTTGTTGTTGAATTGGGTGGATTTTGTCCACCTTTAAACACTTCAAACGACAACCCTTCAATAGTAAGTTTGATTGCAAAAAGGGACGAAGATTGGCTCGATGTTATATTGTCTTCTAAACCAATGTCGGCATGGCTTAATTTATTGTCAATTTTACAGTTTTGAAAAATATTGCAATAAAAGTTTGCTAATTGTTCGGGATTATTTGGAGTTGAAATGCAAATAGAAAATTTTAACATAACATGAATTTTGCAAAAATACATAATTTTATACAAATATTATAATTTTTTAATGAAAACGTTTAAAAAAACAAAGCTTTTTTTGATAAAGATTAGGTTCCTATTAAATTTATTTTAGTTATCATGTTATATATTTATTTTAAGGTGTATGATAATAAAAATATTTTTTAAGCGAATCTTTTTGATTGGCTTGAACCCAAGATAATCCGCCTAAAACATCCCAGTTAAACCCTGCATTGAATTTTTTATAGAAGTTTATAAATTGATACGCCTCTTTTTTATTAAAAATTTTCAATGAGGTGAGATGCGCTGGCTTAACCGAATCTATAACTAAAAAAGGGAGATTCGGCTTTGTAATATATATATGTTTCATTAATTCTAAATAAAATGAGTCTGTCATTGTAAAGGTTTCTCGTAACTGCTCAAGTTGTACAAAACATCCCAGATGTTTTCTAAAGCCCATGATTTTAAAAACCAGTTCGGGCGGCAAGCCACTAACGGCTATCAGTTTGCCAGCCGAAACAGTATTAATATCGTATTTTGTTTGTTTCGTGTCATGCTGGTCTTGAATATAGGTAGATTTGTTTTTAAAGGGCAAAGGCGTTGGAATTTGGATAAAAGGTATTAAAGTTTGGGCTAATTTTGGGTTTAAACCATATATTTTTAGCAAATCTTCTGGTTTTTTAAAACGCCCTCCTTTGTTTAGATATTTTTTTAGGGTTAAAATGGTTTTAGGTTTTAAGCCAAGTTGCGTCCAACCCATACTGTCAAGGGTGTTTGGATTAAAATAAAACAGGGTAGGTTTTGGTATATAGCTTTGCGTAGGATTGGGGGCATACGTGCTTGAGGGATTTAAGGCTTCGTTTTTAGAATGATCTGGACTGATTTTTAGCTCTGTTTTTGAGATCGGCAGTGGTGTGCAATTTTTAATGATTTTAGGTTGCATCCGCCAAAACATATATGGGAGTATCCAACCTAAAAATAAAAAGACACCTAAAATAATAATGGCTTTGGCTTCTTTTTTACTAAAATAAAGCATAGATTTTAACATAAAAATTGATTTTGGTAAAAATACAATTTATGTTTTTTGTAAAATTGCGTATAAATACTTAAAATTTTCTTAATTTTTTTAATTAAATTCCCGATTTTTTTGTAACTTTGCACAAATTTTTAATTATGAAATATCTTTTCTTTGTTTTGACGAGTGTGGTAATTTTGTCTTGTGGTTCATCTGAATCCACCGAGAACAGTGCCAATGCTGCAGATACAACATCTCAAGTAACCGTTTCTGAAGTGCCAGAAACAACAGGTGTTGATTGTTCTCAATGTGCAAATAAAACTTGTCCTAAGTGTCAAATGGAACTTTCTAAAAATAATGGTGGTAAAGTTGCTGATACTTGTATGGTTGATGGTAAAATTATTGGATTTTGTAGTGCAGTTTGTAAAGAAGAGTGCATGAAAAGCCCAGAAAAAGATAAACTTATTAAAGACTGCTGCGAGAAAAAGTAAATCCTTTTTTCATGCTCGATAAACCGGAATATTCCAAAAAAATCCAGTTTAGGTGGGCAATGTATGATTGGGCATGCAGTGCTTATAACTTAGTAATAACATCAACCATTTTTCCAAGTTATTTTATTGCTATAACCAGTATAGACGACAAGCCCACTCAAATTAACTTTTTAGGGTTAAATTTTTTAAGTACGGCTTGGTATAATTTTATTCAACTTGCTGGCTTTATAATTGTAGCCTTGTTTTTGCCATTGATGAGTTCTTTAGCAGATGTTGCAGGCAATAAAAGACGATTTTTACGCGTTTATATCTATTTAGGAAGTTTGTCATGTATGCTTTTATACTTTTTTGATAGTGCCCATATTGCATTTGGATTTATTTTCTCGATGTTGGCTTTGGTGTGCTTTTGGCTGGGGAACGTTTTTTATAATGCTTATTTGGTAGATGTTGCCCCGCCTAACGAAAGGAATAAAGTTTCGGCAAAGGGATTTTCTTTAGGTTATATAGGCAGTGTTATTTTGCAACTATTTTCATTTTTGGTGATTATGAAGCATGATTGGTTTGGAATTACCTCGGGCGAAGGTTGTAAACTATCTTTTGTTATGGTTGGAATATGGTGGTTTGCCTTTGGCGAATATGCCATACATAATTTACCGGTAGAAAACAATCAATTGGCGTTGTTTAAAAATCTAAAACGTCCTTTAAAATTGGGTTTCGCCAAAATAGTATCCGTTTTTCAACAAATTAAATCTGAACCCATATTTTATTTATTTTTAATTTCATTTTTTTTATATTCAATTGGTATTCAAACCGTGATGCTTGCGGCAACTATTTTTGGTAAATCTGAACTACAAATTGAAGCCAATTTTTTAATTGTAACCATTTTGGTTATTCAACTTGTAGCGATACCTGGGGCTTATACTATTGTTTGGGTTGCTAATAAAATTGGTAATATTAAAACCCTTATTTTATGTGCCTTCGTTTGGTTTGGTATTGGCATTGCGGCTTATTATATTCCACCTAAGGCGCCTTTATTATTTGTAACTATTGGTTTTTTTGTAGGCTTTGTTATGGGAGGCACGCAATCGCTTTCGCGTAGTACCTTTGCGCGGTTTATTCCAGCTGAAAAAAACGTAACCACTTTTTTTAGTTTTTACGATTTTGCTGAAAAAATTGCAATAATTATAGGATTGTTTTTATTTGGATTATTAACGAATATTACAGGCAATATGCGAACCGCTATATTATTTGTAGCCATAGTATTTTTGGCGAGTATCATTTTTCTTTTTAAAACTAATAAAATAAAAGTATGAAAATTACGTCCATACCTACTGGATTTTTTAAATTAGACGGTGGAGCTATGCATGGATCCGTTCCAAAATCTATTTGGCAGAAATTTAATCCTGCCGATGAACATAATATGTGTACCTGGGAATCGCGGGCATGGTTGGTTGAAACAGAAACAAAAAAAATATTAGTGGACTGCGGTCTTGGACATAAACAAGGTCCCGATTTTTTTAAACATTATTATTTAAGCCATAATACGAGCTTAGAAATAGAACTTAAAAAATTGGATATTGCTGTAAGTGATATTACCGATGTGTTATTAACGCATTTTCATTTTGATCATTGTGGTGGCGCTGTAGAATACGATAGTCAGCATAATTTAGTACCAAGTTTCCCGAATGCTCGTTATTGGTGTTCTTTAAATCAGTGGGAATTAGTACTAAAACCAAATCCCTTAGAAAAACCTTCGTTTTTAGCTGAAAATATCATGCCTTTACATCAACAGGGGGTTTTAAATTTTATAGATGAACCAGTCAATTACATTGGTAATCACATTATTGTGCATGAATTTTTAACCGATTTTAATGTATTAGAAGTCAATGGTCATTCACGAGGGCTATTAGTGCCGCATATTAGTTTTAATAATCAAGAACATATATTTTGTAGCGATTTAATACCTTCTTTTGCCCATATTCCTGTAAACTATCTGATGGCTTACGATACGCAGCCTCTGATATGTGCTAAAGAAAAAGCTGATTTTTACCAGCATTTTGAAAATTTAGATACCGTATTATATTTTCAGCATGACGCATTTATAGAAACGGCAACATTTACTAATAAACATGGTAAATATATTGGCGTAAAAATATAGAATTATTTTTTAATAAAAAAAACTATCTATATAATATTGATTGTGTATATTTTAAAATATAATTAAGCAAATAAAAATAATTAGTTTTATGAGTTTAATTTATAAATCATTGATAATCAGTTTAATTTTAAATAAAATTAGTACTAAAATTTTTATATCAAGAATTATTAATTTATATAGCATTGATAGCTAATACTATACAAACATTTAAATTTTGTATAATTTTACATAATATTTAAGAAAACGTTATGAAAAACTAACAATTTTTTAGACTTTGGTTTTAGAGATTAAGATAAATTTAGGAATTTTATAGCAAATTCTTATATAATCTATTAAAAAATAATTCGGAACTTTGCAACGAATTTTGAAAATTATTTAACGGGGGTCAAATTACTATTAAAGTTCAAAAAAAATAAATCAAAAAAAAATAATTAGACCCCTCAAAATTTTTATTTATGTTAAAAGTTAATAAAAACTTAACAAATCTATGGGTATCGGCACCACGCCCTTTATTTAAATATTGAAAGGTAATTTTAGCCGTGCTTACAACATGAAGCCAATAATTTTTTCCCAAAACATTTAGAGAAGTTTCAT
>JASGCT010000079.1 GCA_030053915.1 Alphaproteobacteria bacterium | reverse complement strand
TTTACACAAAATCAGGCTGTTAAAGGTAACAGTGCTTATGCTGTAATTTATGAAGGTGTTATTTATTACTTTACATCAGACCAAAATAAACAAACCTTTTTAAAAGCACCCGCAAAATTTGAACCCGCCTACGGTGGTTGGTGTGCCTACGCTATGGGTAAAACAGGCGAAAAAGTTGAAGTGGATCCCACCAGCTTTGAAGTGAAAGATGGTCACCTCTTTCTTTTTTATAAAAGTTGGACAAATAATACTTTAAACAAATGGAAAGACGACGAAGCCAACCTTAATAAAAAAGCCGATGCCAACTGGCAAAAATTATTTCATTAAAATTATAGTGTATGGAGCCAAAAACAACCCGAATCGTTGTCTTAATATTAAAAATTATAGCCAGCGTCATTCTTGCTAAAACGTTCTATTTTAAATTCGTAGGAACTGAAGACTCTGTGAAACTTTTTACCGCTATCGTAGGTGCACAGAATGAAGCCTATATGCGTATTGGTACTGGCGTTATGGAACTTATTGCTATTATACTTTTGTTTGTAAAAAGAACAAGCCATCTCGGAGCTTTATTAGGTCTTGGTTTAATGGGCGGAGCTGTTCTTACCCATTTAACAATCATTGGCGTTGGCGAACAAATTGCCGATGAAGATGGCGGTTTATTTTATTCCGCAATTGTTGCTGGATTTAGCTTTTTATTAATTTGTATTTTTGAGCTTGATAGATTTAAACATGAATACTGTCGTTTAAAAGGCAATAAAAATTGTGATTGTGATGTATAATACCAATTTATATTTTATAAAAGATGGACTCTAAACCTATAAGGGTTCGTTTTGCGCCTTCACCTACTGGCGGACTTCATATCGGAGGTTTAAGAACAGCGCTGTTTAATTATTTATTTGCTAAAAAAAATAACGGCACGTTTATTCTTAGAATTGAAGATACAGACCAAAATAGGTTGGTGGCTGAAGCCGAAAATTATATTTATCAATGCTTAGATTGGTGCCATATCCCACCCGATGAAAGTCCTAAACATGCTGGTAGGGTAGGACCCTATATTCAAAGTCAGCGTAAAGAATTATATCAAAAATATGCTCAAGAACTTATATCTAAAGGCTTTGCCTATTATGCTTTTGACACCGCCGAAGAATTAACCAACCACCGCACTGCAAATCCTAATTTTCAATATCAAGCCCACAACCGCTTACAATTAAAAAATAGCCTCACACTTAGTCAAGACGAGGTGAATCAATGGCTTACAGATAAAAAACCCTATTGCATTCGCTTGAAAGTAAATCCGAACGAACACGTTGCATTTAATGACGACATCAGAGGACATATTTCGGTGAATACTAATTTTATTGATGATAAAATTCTTATCAAAAACGATGGCTTACCAACCTATCATTTAGCCGTTGTTGTGGATGATTTCATGATGGAAATTACCCACGTTTTTCGAGGCGAAGAATGGCTATCAACCGCACCCATTCATGTACTGTTGTGGCAATATTTATTTGGTGAAAATAATATGCCTCGTTGGGTACATTTACCCGTTATTTTAAAACCTAATGGTAAAGGTAAACTTAGTAAAAGAGATGGCGACAGCTTTGGCATTCCTGTATATGGTATGCATTGGGGCAATGATAATCTTACCAAAAACGGATTTAAAGAATGTGGGTTTCTTCCTCAAGCCTTAATAAATTTCTTAGCGCTTTTAGGCTGGAATCCTGGTACCGAAAAAGAAGTATATACTTTACACGAACTTGTTCAGTTGTTTTCTATTGAACATATCCAAAAAGGCGATGCTATTTTTGATTACGAAAAAGCCAAATGGTTTAATCATCAATGGATTATGAAGTTACCAGCCGATGCACTTTGGAAATATGCCGCACCGTTTATAAACACTATTCCTAATATTAATTCCAAATCTTCAACCGAAATACTTCAACTCATGAATCTTGTAAAAGAACGCTGTGTGTTATTGACCGATTTTACCAAACAATTAGCCTACTTCTTTGAAGCCCCTAAACACATTGCAATGGATAGTATTAAGCCCAAATGGGATGATAATAAACAAAGATTTTTTGAACACTTGACACCCAATAATTTAGAAACAGATGTTTTAGATTCGGCGGCGTCTTATCAAGACTTTTTTACTAAAACAAGCGGAAGTTTTAACTTACAATTAAAGGATATTCAGTTGCCCTTGCGTTTAGCATTGGTGGGCGATAAATTTGGTCCAGATGTGTTTAAAATTGCCGAAAACCTTGGAAAGTCTGAAGTTATTAAAAGGATTCAATACTTTACAGGATCTTTACATCAAAATAATCAATAAATATATGGAACGACCCATTAGAATTTTAATAGCAAAAATTGGCTTAGACGGTCATGATAGAGGTGCTAAAGTTGTTGCTACCGCCCTCAAGAACGCTGGTATGGAAGTTATCTATACTGGTTTAAGACATACTGCCGAACAAGTGGTTGAAGCCGCTATTCAAGAAGACGTTGACGCCATTGGTGTTAGCATACTATCTGGTGCTCATATCACCGTGTTTACCGATATTATGAATTTATTGAAACAACATGAATGTACCGATATTATTGTTACGGGTGGTGGTATTATACCACAAGAAGATATTAATATACTTCATGATTTAGGTGTAGAAAAAATATTTACACCAGGTACCGATACCCACGATATTATTAACTATTTACAACTTGAAGTTCCAAAACGTAGAAATTTTTAAATATATATATTATGACATACAATAATTTATTCTTAAAACAAGAACAAGAAATACTAATTGTTACTTTAAACCGCCCCGATAAATTAAATGCACTTAATATTGAATTAATGAAAGAATTGCAAGATGTTGTTGCAACAATTTATGACTCGAAAAATATTCGTTCAGCTATTATTACTGGAAATGGCGAAAAAAGTTTTGTAGCTGGTGCCGATATCTCTGAGTTTTTGAAAGCTAAAGATGGTAAAATTGTAGCTGAAAATGGTCAAATTTTATTTAGTAAAATCGAAAAATCTCCCAAGCCCATAATAGCTTGTGTTAATGGTTTTGCTTTAGGTGGTGGTTGCGAATTAGCCATGAGTTGCCATTTTCGCTTTGCGTCTCCAAACGCAGTTTTTGGGCAACCTGAAATTAATTTAGGACTTATTCCTGGCTGGGGTGGCACACAGCGTTTAACAAATTTAATTGGTAAAGCCCGTGCCCTTGAATTTTTATTAACTGGCAATAATTTTAATGCCGAAAAAGCGCTACAGTTTGGATTGATAAATTATATTTTTCCTCAAAATGAACTCATTCCCAAAGCCATCGAAATTTTAAATATCATCAACCAAAAATCGTCTATTTGTGTTGAAGAAACTATCAAAGCCGTTAATAATTTTTACGATAAAGATACCAATGGTATGGTAACCGAACTCTACAGCTTCGAAAAATGCTTTAAATCCAACGATGCTAAAGAAGGTATTCAGGCTTTCTTAGATAAAAGAAAAGCCAATTTTAAAGGACATTAAGCTTGTTTAAACAAGATGTAAAGATTGAAATATTTCAATTCAAAAAAGATTTAAAGTCAATTAAGATTTAGAACGACTGCAAACTATAAAAAATCTCAATCCTTAAAATCTCCCACATTTTTGTAATTTTTAGAAAAACGCCTCTCTTGAATCGTATCGTAAACATCAACATAATGAGGATCCTCTGTTTTCATAAGGCGATCCCAAAATCTAAAATATAAACCATGATTGTACTTAAATTTAGTATGATGTAAATTATGATGTGTAGAACTTATAAAGACTTTAAATAAAAAAGAATGTCTAAACCATTTTGGAGCAATTTCGTATCCTAAATGAATATATACCACATTTATAAAGCCAATTGTAATATATAAAAGAATGTCAATGAGGTGTATAGGAATAATAAATAATAACACGATAAGAATTAAAGTCTCAAATAAAGTTTCAAATATATGAAAAGTATAACCAGTAAAAGGCGAGATAACATTTGATTTATGATGTACTAAATGTACATAACGAAATAATTTGGGGTGATGTATAAGTCGATGCATCCAATAAAAATAAGTGTCTTGCAGAATTAAATAAATAATTACCGATACTGGTATATACCAAAGTGGATAATCGTTGATATTTAAATAGACCTTGGCATAATTATCTAAAGGTGTATATAAAAATATTATTACAAATAGCGTAGAAACCACAATAGTTTGAAATGATGCTAATAGTTCGCGCTTCAATTCAGAATTGGTAATAGTTTCATTAATTTGTATCTTGTTTTTTTCATATTTTTTTTTAAAAAGACAATAATAAAATAGGTAGGCACCACCTGCAATAAAAATATATCTAAATATATTGATAATTGTATAAAATATATCTGCATCAACAAAATTATTGTCAATATCAAATTTTTCTAACATATTCAAATTTTTAATTTAAAATATATCGTCAATAGAAGGTTTTGCAAATTTATAAAAAATAAAACAAAAGTTTGTTAATATTTTTACAAAGTTGTTAAGATAAGATTTGTTGGATATGCTCTAATTGTTTTCTAATTCAAAAACCAACATTTTGAAATAGTTTGAATCATATATAAATTATTGTTTTAGACTGAAAATTAAAGACCTATCAACTTGAATAATTTTGATTTGAAGTTAATTCTGTATTCAGAATAACCAACCAAACCATTATTTTTAAAAATTTATCTATAATTTTAGAATTTTTTTGTAATTTTGCTTTAATTATGATAATAATAAAAAATATCAAATTTTTTTATTACAAAAATATCTAATTTTAATCTATGAAATTTGAATTTTATAAAATGCAATCAACGGGGAATGATTTTATTGTATTAGACGGATTCAAAATAAATTATCAATTTACATCCCAACACATTTCAAATTTATGTCATCGTCAATTTGGTATTGGAGCCGATGGATTTATGATCATCGAAAAAAGTACCCAAGCCGATTTTTATATGAAATTTTATAATGCTGATGGTCAAATAAGTTCCTTTTGTGGTAATGGCAGCCGCGCTGCCGCCTTTTTTTATACCAAAATCATTTTTGAAAATCCTAAACCCAATATACCTATACAATTTGAAGCCGCCGATGGGCGTCATTTTGCAGAAGTAAACGAAAACATGGTAAAGATTAAAATGAAAAATGTTGAATACAATCATTTAGATAACCAACAATTTATCGTGAATACGGGATCACCGCATCTTATTATGAATGTTGATGACAATGCCAAAATTGACGTCTATACCGAAGGCAAAAAAATACGAAACCTTCAACAATTTAAAAAAGCAGGGATTAATGTTAATTTTGTAACCATCAAAAATAATGATCTTATTTTTAATAGAACTTACGAACGAGGCGTAGAAAATGAAACCCTCAGTTGTGGCACGGGCAATGTTGCCGCCGCAATTTACAGCAAAAAAGAACAATTAGGAAAACATTCTGTTAAAGTATCCTCCTTAGGCGGAGACGTTGTTGTTGAATTAGTTCATTCCCAAATAGGATCTTTTGAAAACATTTATTTAATGGGACCTACCGAAATTGTTTTTAAAGGCGAAATAAATTTAGATTCATGAAGCACATAATAAACCTTACAATGTCTTTATTTTTAAAAATAAATATCCAACGAACGCACCATTTTATATATCATCAACGCAAATCAATTTATAATAACAAATTTTAATTAATATGAAAAAAATCTTATTGTGTATCGCACTGTTCGGTACTTTTATCAGCCAAAGCCAAAAATCGACTATTGCTAATGAAACACTTTTCGATAAAACGTTTATTAGCAAAATACTCCCAGATAACTTACCCGTAGATGCACACTGGAACTCTAAAAATGAACTCGAATTAACGTATTATGATAAACAAACCCGTAGCTACAAATTTTTTATTTTTAACCCACTTACAAAAACAAAACAACAAGTGGAATCATTCATTTCCACTGAAGAATTTAGTATAGATAAAAATAAATTAATCTATAACAACAACACAGAATTGGTTTATACTACTGACAATACTGGCAATCCCAAAAACACAACGGCATCACCCAATCAAAAATGGCTGGCATATACCAAAAATAATAGTCTTTTCGCATTTAATATTGAAACTAAATCAGAAAAGCCTATCCTCTTAAGCACCTCTAGTACTATTTTAAACGGTTATGCAAGTTGGGTTTATTACGAAGAAATTTTAGGCAGAGCCTCTCGTTATAAAGCCTTTTGGTGGAGTCCCAACAGCCAATACCTCGCTTTTATGCAATTCGATGAATCGCAAGTACCCGTTTTTCCAATTTATAATAGCTTTGGCAAACATGGCTCTTTATTAGAAACAAGATACCCTAAAGCTGGCGACCCCAACCCTAAGGTTAGAATACTGTTTTCAAATCCCACAACAGGTAAAATTACTTTTGCCGATTTTAATGAAGGCGAAGACGGCTATTTTGCCGAACCTATCTGGAATCCAATAAAAAATACTTGTTTCATTATCTGGGAAAACCGACTTCAAAATCATTACACCTTGTACGAAGTGGACCCAGAAACTGGTACCAAGCAATTGATTTATGATGAACTTCAAAATACTTGGGTTGATATTGAAAGTGGTGAAGATAAAATACATTTTTTAAATAATAAAAATAAAGCCATTTTAATGTCGGATATCTCTGGGTGGTTATCAATCAATATGTTAGATTTAACTACCCATAAAATAACGCCTATTACCAAAGATTTTACCGTTACTGGAATTTTAGAAATCGATGAACCTAATCAAACTATTTATTTTAAAGCCCGTAAAGAAAATACTGCCCGAACGAACCTTTTTAAAATTAATTTTGACGGGTCACAGTTAACAGCTTTAACCAATCAAAATTTTAATCATAGTAGCCTTGAAATATCACCCAATAAACAGTTTTATTATCATTTGTATCAAAATGTTGCCACCCCACAAGTGGCTGAAGTTTGTAAAATAAACGGCGATAACATTGAAGAGCTTGGTAAAAAAAATGGACTTGAATTTTCTAATTATAACCTTTGTAAATCCGAAATTATTACCATAAAAAGTCAAGATGGTTTATTTAATTTGCCATGTTATATTACCTATCCAACAAACTACGACCCTAAAAACAAATACCCTTTATTAATTAGTATTTATGGAGGACCTAATGCGGGCACAGTATGGGATAATTTTAGTTGGAGCCCTGCAAAACAACTCTATGCTAACGAAGGCGTTATTCAAGTGAGTTTAGACCATCGTGCCAGCGGTCATTTTGGTAAAAAAGGACTCAATTATTTATACAAACGTTTGGGCTATTGGGAGATTGAGGATTATAGTTTTATGGTAGAACATCTTATTAAAAATTATGGCGCCGACCCAACCAAAATTTGTATCACAGGCTTTAGTTATGGCGGTTATATGACTTGCTTAGCACTTACCAAAGCTGCCCATATTTTTACCCATGGCATGGCAGGTGGCTCGGTAGTTGATTGGGAATTATACGATTCCGACTATACCGAACGTTTTATGCAACGCCCACAAGAAAATCCTGAAGGTTATAAAGAAAGTTCTGTTTTAACTTATATCAATAATTTTAAAGGTAAACTTCAACTGGTGCACGGTACCGATGACGATAATGTCCATCTTCAAAACTCATTACAATTTCTATCGGCACTACAAGATAGTTTAAAAACCAATGTAGAATTTATGGTGTATCCCAGCGGTAAACATGGGTGGGGTGGCAATAAAAACCTCCATTTTAAAAATATAAAAAATGAATTTGTTTATAAACATTTAATTGAAAAACCAATGCCAGCTTATCTTTACAATCAATAACCCATGGCAACCAATAACCCAATTAACACCTCAAATACCAACGTCGATAAAGAATTTGAAAATAGTATTCGACCTCAAGATTTAGACGCATTTTCAGGACAACCGCAATTGATTGAAAATTTAATTATTTTTATCAAAGCAGCTAAGTTGCGATCCGAAGCCTTAGACCACGTATTGTTTCATGGACCACCCGGTTTAGGTAAAACCACTTTAAGCAGAATTGTAGCCAACGAATTGGGCGTCAATATTAAAGAAACATCCGGACCCGTTATCGAAAAGCCCAGCGATTTAGCCGGACTACTAACCAATTTACAACCCAATGACGTTTTATTTATTGATGAAATTCATCGCTTAAGCAATGTGGTAGAAGAATATTTATATTCAGCAATGGAAGATTTTAAAATTGATATTATGATTGACACAGGTCCTAATGCCCGTAGCATTCAACTCAATTTACATAAATTTACCTTAATTGGCGCAACAACCCGCAGTGGATTACTTACAGCGCCTTTATTGTCCAGGTTTGGCATTAAATCGCGCCTTGAATATTATCCTGCCGATGTTTTAAAAAGAATCATTAAAAGAAGTGCCACAATTTTAAATACTCAAATTGAAGATGAAGCCTGCTACGAAATTGCCCGAAGAAGCCGTGGCACGCCCAGAATTGCTAATGGCTTATTAAGACGAGTGCGAGACTTTGCCCAAGTATTAAATGATGGTAAAATTGATATTGGCATTACTAAACATAGTTTAAAAGCCTTACAAGTTGATGAACATGGTCTTGATGAAATGGATAATAAAATTTTAAACATGTTAATAGACAAATTCAAGGGTGGTCCAGTTGGTATTAGTACCATTGCAACTGCCGTTGGCGAAGAAGCCGGCACCTTAGAAGAAGTGTATGAACCCTTTTTAATTCAGGAAGGTTTTTTACAACGTACGCCACGTGGTAGGGAAGTTACTTTAAAAGCCTATACCCATTTAGGTAAAAATCCACCGCATGCTTTAGGTACAAGAGGTGCAACCTTATGGGATGATAAATAGCAATTTAAAAACTTAGCATCAACATTTGGAATTTAATGCTTACTGGTTAATGTGTTTATTAATTATCTCTGTAACTATGTATTTCTAAGTGGGTATTAATTCCCATCCTTTGGAGTATAATACCCTCTCCCATCATCTCTCTAATTACTAAGTGGGTATTAATTCCCATCCTTTGGAGTATAATACCCTCTCCCATCATCTC
>JASGCT010000078.1 GCA_030053915.1 Alphaproteobacteria bacterium | reverse complement strand
ATGTACTTGATAATAAGAATATTGGCATTCAAAAAGCTGCCGAAATCATTGAGACCGAAAAGTTTGATAGCGACACTTGGCATCAAATAAAAATCGCCAATGAAACCCGCGATACATTATTAGTATCTGAAAATTTAAAATATCATGAGGGTAAAGCCGAAGGTATCAAAGAAGGTATTAAAGAAGGGGAACAAATTGGTTTAGAAAAAGGCAAAATTGAAGGCATTGTAAAAGCCCTGAAACGAGCCCGGTTAAGTATTTCTGAAATTGCTGAAGATTTTGAGGTTTCAACTGAATTTGTACTTAAAATTTCAACTGAATATAATCTATAATGTAAGTGTGATTATTTTTTAAAATTTAAATATTTTTACTTATCTTTGCCTAAAATATTAAAATTAAATAAAATAGTATGAAAAAAAATTATGTTTCTTTAACACTATTGGTTGCTTTAACCATTAGTATGGGTATGTGGAGTTGTAAATCAACCAAAGCCCCAACCCAGTCTGTTACCGCTAATTCTACCGAAATTACCATCCCCTTCAGCGAAGCCAAGTATAAATCGGATAAAGAGTTCTTCAGAGCTAAAAACAATGGTAATAGCCCTGATTTAGCCACCGCAAAAAAAATTGCTATGCTAAACGCCAAAACAGAAATGGCGTCTAATATCAGCTCGGTTATTAAAGCCGTAACTGAACAATATTCAAACCAACGCACCATTGCCGATAAAAAAGATTTTGAAGCTAAATTTGAAGAAAATGCACGGAATGTGGTTAGCCAAACCCTCAATGATATCAGGGTTTTAGATGAAAAAGTATTTAAAGAAACCAGTGGTACTTTTACCTACTGGATAGCAATTGAAATGTCTAAATCGGCAATCGTTGAAAAACTGAACTCAAGCATCTCTAAAGACCAACGTCTTCAACTGGATTACGATAAAAAGAAGTTCGAAGAAACTTTTAACGCCGAAATGGAAAAACTTGCCAATCAATAAGTAGGTAAATTTTAAGTATTTACCATGAAAAAGGTACTCAGAAATGTACTTTTATTGCTTTTTTTGACTATTGCAACAAATATGACCCTTTGGGGGCAAGATGAAGATCAACCGACCCCAAAAGAAGTTATGGCGCAACCTAATTTGTATATCTGGGGCGAAGCTAAAGGGCTCACCTATCAAATAGCAAAAGCCCATGCTTTGCAAGCCATTGCCTCACAAATATCTGTTCAAATAGAAAGCATCGTTATTAGCATTCAGAACCAGCATACCCAACAAGGTAATGGGCATCCTAATCAAAAACATACCGTGTTCTCCGATTCTTTTGGTTCGTATATTAAGTCCTATTCAAATATCTTAATTTCTAATGCTACTGATATTGTTTTATCGAAGCCGGACGCTCCAGAAGTAAACATTTTTGTTTTTATCAAAAAGTCCGATATTACAAAATTGTTCGAGGAACGCAAACAAAAAATTTATTCTTATGTAAAATTGGCTTTAGAAGCCGAAGACCGTATTCAAATTGCCGATGCTACCCGACTTTTATACTGGGCTTTGCTGCTTACCAAATCGCACCCAGATGTTTTAGGAATGTACTATAAACCCAATCCCGATAAACCCAAAGATTCTTTGTTATTGGTTACGTGGCTGCCCGAAAAATTAAATCAAATTTTTAATGCTATTAAAGCCTCTGTAAACGGCATTGAAGGCGAAAATACCAATGTTAAAACCATTACCATGTTTTGTGTATATAAAGGCAAACCTGTAACCAATTTAGATTTTAAATATCATGATGGCAACACTTTTACCGAAAGTAACGGCTGTAAAGATGGTTTTGGACATTTAGAATTTGTGGGGTCGCAAGCTAAATTTATAAATAAATATATTATTGAAGTAGAATACGAATTTAAATCCTTAGCCCGTGCCGATAAAGAAGTAGAAATTTTACAGAACGAAGGTCATGGACAAGCCTTTCCTAAAAGTAGAATCACCTTAGGTAATGCCAGTTTGAACCCTACCCACTATCCACATGAAAAGTCAAAATTGAAAAAGTATCAAGACGAAGCCCACTATAAGCCGCATTCAACTGAAAGAAACCTAGAGCCTACCTTAGTTTATAAAGATGAATCCCAGGTTAAATCTATACAATCGGTTAATCAACACCCTATTTTAAATGCTACGATGACCCAAATTGTTCAGGCTATTAACACTAAAAATTGGCAAAGCCTAAAACCACTTTTTTCTGCGGAAGCTTGGGAACAATTTAATAAAATGGCTATCTATGGTAACGTAACATTAGTAAAAAGCGATTCACTGACTTTCGAAAATTTTGATGATAAAATAATTGTGCGTCCTTTAAAACTAAAATTTTCTTTTCCCAATAGTAACAAAAAGTTTGTGGAAGATTTGGTATTAAATTACGATACGTTAACTAAAAAAATAGATAATATAAATTTTGGACTGAATCAAATTGCCCTTAAAAGTATTGAAAATCAATCGTTATGGTCCTGGCACGACCGTCAGGTACTCATCCAAACAATGGAAAGCTATAAAACCGCCTATTGTTTAAAAAATATCGACTTTTTAAAATCGGTTTTTGATGACAATGCCATCATTATCGTAGGCAAAAAAATAACTGCGACCAATCAAAACGACTACAAGAATCATTCTAAGGTAGTCTTAAATCGCTACGATAAAAAAACCTATCTTAAAAATCTTGAACGCGCCTTCCAAACCAACGAATTTATTAATATTGAATTTGAAAAAAGCACCGTACGTAAAGGCGGTAAAAACGGCAATATCTATGGCATTCAAATTAAACAAAATTACCATTCCAGCCATTATGCCGACCAAGGACATTTGTTTTTGATGTTAGATTTAAACGACCCCAAAAAGCCCATTATCCACGTTAGAACCTGGCAACCTGTTGACGACCTGAGTATTCCGCCCTATTCTTTAGGTGATTTTTAATTATAATGAAAACACAATGCGGATTATTAAATGGCTAAGTTTTGTTTTTTTACTACTACTTAGCACATGGCACATCAAGGCACAAACCTTAACTTTTAAAGATGATTTTAGACTGCTTCCCAACGATTTAGATGCCAAAGTACATTATCCTCAAATAGATAATAATGGGCAAAAGATGGCGCTGATAAAAATTACCAATCCTAATAAAGGCTTTCATTTTGATGTTGGCTCGATAGGTCAGGCAATTGTGGATGAAAATAAACGTCCTGGTGAAATTTGGGTGTATGTACCCCCTGGCGCCAAGCATATTAAAATAAATCATGCCAATTTAGGCGTTTTACAAGACTATGTTTTTCCTGTTGATATTGAAGAAGCCCGTGTTTATACGGTTACGCTAATATCCGGAACACAAACAACTAAAATTAAAGAAGAAAGTACTAAAGGTATAATCAATATTATAACCAACCCCGCCAATGCTAAGGTGTATTTTAATAATATTTTACAAACCCAAGCCACACCAGTATATAATTTAAAAATAGAACCTGGTGTTTATAAAATAAAAATCACAGCGCCTTTGCACCGCGATTTTGATACCGCTATCACTATGACAGTCAATGGTAAAGCCAAAATAGATAAAAATTTAATCCCAAAATATGGAACATTAACTATTAATACAAATCCAGTTTCTAACGTAAAAGTTATTATCGACCCCAATTCAGATGCACCTCAAGAATGCCTGAGCCCTTGTACCATTGAAAAATTAGCCTCGGGTAAACATAGCCTTACCTTAATTAAAGACCTCTATCAACCCATTGAAAATTACGAAGTTACCATCCGCGACCAAGATAAAAAAATAGAAACAATAAAATTAACGGCAAATTATGGTACTTTAAAAATTGTAACCGACCCCGAAAATGACGTATTGATTGACGATGTAGCCGTAGGGAAGGGTGATGTTGAAAAACAACTGATACCGCAAAACTATCATGTAGTGGTAAAACGCCCTAAATACGAAACATTTAGCCAAAATATTGCAGTGGGATTGAATAAAATGAAAGTAGAAACCATTGTATTGAAACCTATAACAGGTACTTTGGAAATAAAAACGATTCCTGATGAGTGCGACATTTATATTGATGATGTGAAATATAAAGAACAAAGCCCTGTAATTATTAAAGACATGATTATAGGACAACATAAAATAGTCCTTAAAAAGCCTAATTTTACTGATGTTACCAAGATTATTAATATTGTAGAAGACAAGACCGAAGATGTAGATATAACATTAGAAGAACGCAAGCAAATTAAATTAAATATCTCTTGTTACAATAATTTTAAAGCCAGTGTTTATTTAAATAAAGAATACATTGGTACTACGCCTATTACTAATAAACTGTATCCTAAAGGCACTTATTCCTTAGTTGTTTCGGCACATGATTACGATGATTATACCGAAACCGTTACTTTAAAAAATGAAACCGAAACATTTACAGATTTACTAAAAAAATCGATTATTGCGCACGAAAAAGAAAAGAAGTTTGAGCATTATTATAGTAAACGAAATTATTGGGGCTTAAAGCTGGGGCAAACCTATAGTAATACCCAATTATTATTTAAAGAACCCAATTTATTGCTGAACCCAAACGGTTCCTATATTGTACCCAACGATAGAACTATCCAGCAACCCGAACCTAAATTTGGTACCATGGCAGGAGTTTATTATGAACTATTCTCTAACAGTCGTAAGGTATCATATCAAATAGAGGCACAATATACCAGAATGGGCTCAAATTACGCAAATTCAGCATTAAATTTAGATTTTTTAAGGATTCCAGTTACCTTAAAATGGTATCCTTTGAATACACTACACGGACATAAAAATAAGGAACGGAATTTGTGGAGCGTCAATTTTATCGTTGCTTATGATGTTTTAATATCGGCAACTCTTGGCACAACCGATAAAACAAGCGTGTTTAGCGAAAATAGTATTAGTTATGGCATAGGTACCGATTTAAAAATAGCCAAAGGATTGTATATCGGCGGAAACTTTAATTATGTGCAAAATACTACAATGTTAATAAATGATGATCTGAATGAAAATATTCCAACTGTTAGAAATTTTTATTATCCTATGGCACAATTGTATTTAGAATATAAATTTTAAAACATGCAAAAAATTACATATTTATTAATCTTGATTTTAGGTTTAGCTTGTTTTAAGCGGGATTATGATATTACGATATTGAATTTAAGTATTTATACCAAGCAGGTAACCGAGGTAACGCCTGGTTCGGCAGTAATAATAGATAGTTTTTTGAATCCTACCAATTATAGTGGCATTGAAAAAATTGGCGTTTGGTATAGCAGTACTGATAGTTTATTAAAAAATCAAAAACAAACTGTTTATGTTGTTAATAATCCGCAGAATGTGGTAAGCACTGCGGTTTTTAGGGTTGCTATTGAGGGGTTACAGCCAGAAACGCCTTATTTTGTGCGGGCGGTAGCCATCTCTAATTTAGATACAGTTTTTGGTGAGATTGTGCGTTTTAGAACCGCCGCTTTTGATGTAAAGGTACAAACAAATGTGGCTAAAAATATAAGTACTAATAGTTTTAAAGCAGGCTTAACGGTTGAAAACCCTAACTTATTAAATATTGAGGCAGGCATTGTGTATAGCAGTGTGGATACCAACCCATCTTTAAGCTCGGGCACTAAACTTAATGGCATAGATAGATATAATGGGCTGATTGAAAAAGACTTTAGTGCCTTATTACCCGGTACTACGTATTATTATCGTGGTTATATAAAATATAATAATCTTGTGGTTTATGGCGAAAAATTGAAGTGTAAAACTTTGGTGGTGCCGAGTGTTTTATTAGACCCAATTACAGAAATCTATCAAACCACAGCCACTGCAAATATTTTAATAGCCAATCAGGATAGTATGGTTTTTGGAACTTATGGTGTTTGTTATAATAAAATTGGTGCGCCTACCATTGCAGACAGTACTATAAGTTTTACGGGTGGAAAATTACAAGGTAATTTTATGGCGATGTTACAAAATTTAACCTCCAATACAACGTATTATGTGCGCGCCTATTTAAATTATAATGGTACGGTTTATTATAGTAGTTCAAAATCATTTAATACACTCAGTTTTCCTCAAGTGTCTATAGCTTCAACTACTAGTATTACCACAAGCTCGGCAAATTTAAGTATTAATATTGCCAATCTTAGCCGATTAAATATAGTAGCGGCAGGTATTTGTTATAGCACAACCAATACAACGCCAGTAACTACGGATAATTTTGTAGCAATAAATGGAGGTGTTTTAAGTGGTAGTTATAGTGTTAATTTAAATAGTTTAACCATGAATAAAATATATTATATAAGGGCATATATAAATTATAATGGTGTTATTTATTATAGTACGGCACAGAATTTTTCTACGTCATCTCAGGCTGTGGTTTCAATATTGGCTAGTACTAATGTAGCCACCACTGCAGCCACAGGAAATTTTAGTATAACCAATCCAAGTTCTTTGTCCTTAACAGCGGCTGGGGTATGTTATAGTAGTAGTAATGCAATGCCAGTAACTACAGATAATTTTGTATCGATAAGTGGCGGTGTCTTAAGTGGAAATTATTCTGCGAATATAACGGGGTTAACAAGTAATACTACCTATTATGTACGAGCTTATTATAGTTATAATGGGGTGATTACTTATAGTAGTACAGTACAAAATTTTAAAACGAATATAATAATACCCACGGTGTCTATAACAGGCACTAATAATGTAACAAGTACTGCAGCAACGGCTAATTTTAGTATAACAAACCCAAGTAGTGTTAATATAACAACTGCAGGGGTATGTTATAGTAATACTAATACAACGCCAACGGTAAGTAATGGTTTAGCAAATATTACGGCTGGAAATTTAAGTGGAGATTATTCTGCGAATATTACGGGGTTAGCGGCAAATACTACATATTACACCCGGGCGTATATTAATTATAATGGTACGGTTTATTATAGTAGTGTTGTTCATAGTTTTACAACGAACCCAACTATTCCAACAGTTTCTATATTAGCAACAAATAATATAACAACTATTGGTGCAACAGCAAATTTTAGTATTACAAACCCCAATAGCGTAAGTATCACAACGGCGGGTATCTGTTATAGCGGTACCAATACTATGCCAGTTACAACGGATAATTTTGTATCGTTAAGTGGTGGTGTATTAAGTGGTAATTATACTGCGAATATAACGGGTTTAACGGCAAATACTACATATTATGTACGGGCATATATTAATTATAATGGTACGGTTTATTATAGTAGTACGGTACAAAGTTTTACGACTTTAATTTTAGTTTTACCAACTGTAACAATATCTACGGTAACAAATTTAACAAATAATACTGCAACAGCTAATTTTAGTGTTTCAAATCCAAGTTTACTTACTAATATTTCAGCAGCTGGTGTATGTTATAGTAATACTAATAATTTACCTACAATCAGCAATAGTTTAGCTAATTATTATTTTGGTGGAACTTTAAATGGTAGTTATACTGTAAATTTAACGGGATTAACGGCAAATACTACTTATTATATGCGGGCATATTTTAATTATAATGGTACGGTATATTATAGTAGTACGGTACAAAGTTTTACGACTTTGGTACCATCTTTAGCTAATTTAGAAGCCAATATGGTAACCGTGCCGGGTGGTAGTTTTACCATGGGGGCAACCAGCGAGCAACTTACCAATAATAGCGATGGGTTTATTGTTTTTTGGAGTCCGTCCACGCAACAAGTAACTTTGAGTAGTTATAAAATATGCCGTTTTGAGGTTACGCAGCAATTATGGTTAGACGTTATGGGTAGTAACCCGAGTTATTTTACGGGCGATTTACAACGTCCGGTAGAACGAGTAAGTTGGAACGATTGTCAGGCTTTTATTACCAAATTGAATCAGTTGACAGGTAAAAGCTATCGTTTGCCAACGGAGGCAGAATGGGAATATGCGGCACGGGGTGGTGCAAGTACTATTACAAGCTATATTTATAGTGGCAGCAACACTTTAAATAATGTGGCTTGGAATAATAATAATAGTGGTGGTAGAACACGAACTGTTGGCACCAAACAGGCGAATGCTTTAGGAATTTTTGACATGAGCGGCAATGTGTGGGAGTGGTGTAACGATTGGGATAGTAATTATAGCAGCACGGCTGTAACCAACCCTATAGGACCAAGTTCTGGTACCGGCCGCGTCATTCGCGGCGGAAGCTGGGGCAACTACGGCTACTGCCGTGTGTCTTTCCGCAGCAACTACGGCCCCAGCTTTAGGAACAACTACCTCGGGCTTCGCCTCTGCCTTCCCTAAGTTCAGCAAAAGTGTTGAGCTCAAGGGGGTAGCCGCCGCCGTAGCCACCGAGCCAAACGCCGCGTGGCGGTAGCTCGCAAGTGGCGAGGGGTTGGCTTGGGCGGCGGTGGGGTGGGGGTTTGGGGGCTTGCCCCCAAAGTTTTAAAAAAAAGTAACTATGCCCAAAAAATACTTAGCATACCTATAAACGTTAGCGGTATTATGCAAGAAGGAAGCAAGGATTGCCCTAAAGGACCGCATCCTTTATTTACCTTTTAATTTTTTTATTAAATCTTGAATTAATTTGTCTTTGTCTTCTAATTTTTTTTTATTTTCTTCAATAGTTTTATCTTTTTCTTCTATGGTTTTATCTTTTTCCTCAATAGTTTTATCTTTTTCTTCAATAGTTTTTTTATTTTCTTTGATAGTTTTATCCTTTTCTTTTATTTCAAGGGTTTGTTTTTTAACAAGTTTTTGATGATACATGCGGTCGTTTTCTAAGTCTAAAAAATCTTTCAACATGGTGTCCTCTAAAATCATTTCTTGGACGAGCATTCTGTGGTTTGCCCGTACATTGGCTAAACGCCTTACCAAACGTTCGTAATCCCGCGTCTGTTCAGAGGCTTCAAGATACAAACTATATTTGTCGTTATCTAATTGATGTTCCGGATTAAACAACTGAAATAATTGATAAATAGCCAATTTATGAGGTTCTTGTTTAAGCGTAACTGGGTCAATTTTATTGATATAGGGTAGTTGTACCACAATGATTTTATAGAGCAAATTATCTAACCCAACTTGCAACAAATTCACCAAAATTGTTAAAGAAATCATAAATTTTTAT